>JARFQX010000681.1 GCA_029287555.1 Rubripirellula sp.
ATGATGATGATCGTCATCCCGAATGCCGGCACGGCAATCAGCGCGGCGCTGCTCATGATCACGCGGAGATTGCGATACGACAGAAAGTAGCCTTGGCCCCAGATGAGGTCAGCGATCCAGAACAGCAGCACAATGGCCACCAACGCAACGAAGGGACCAAGTTGCCAAAAGAGTTTCTTGAACATAGGCATCCTGTTTATCCAGTCGTCCTCAAGCGTGTTGCGTGTCAATCAGTGGTGACCGGTGATTCGTCGAGTGTGATCGCCGCAGCCATGACCTCGTCTTCGGACCAGTCTTTCGCATCCCGCACTTCTCTGATCTGGCCTCGCGCCATCACGCCAATTCGATCACAAACGGCCAGGAGTTCGGGGAGGTAAGAGCTGACAAAGACAACCGTCTTATCCTCGGCCGCGAGCGTTCCCATCATTCGATAGATTTCCGCCTTGGTCCCCACGTCGATTCCCTTGGTCGGTTCGTCCATCATCAGGATGTCTGCACGCTGGTGCAGCACGCGAGCGATGGCAACTTTCTGCTGGTTCCCGCCCGATAGCTCGCTAACGATTTGGTGCCCGGACCGTGCCTTGACCTCCACCCGTTTGATCAATTCGCGGGCTGCCTGGTCGCGGCGTTTGATTTGAAGGAAACCGAATCGCGTGTAGTGGGGCAAGGCACCGAGCGTGGTGTTTTCTATCACTGAAAGATCCTGGGCAAGCCCTTCGCCTTTGCGGTCCTCCGAGAGCATTCCGAAGCCCGCCTTCATCCTGGCGGGAACCCGCGAAGCGATCTCGCGACCGTCGACGGTGACCACTCCCGCCTCGGTGTAATCCAATCCAAAGATGCAGCGCAACAGCTCGGTGCGTCCCGCTCCCACCAATCCGGCAACCCCGAAGATCTCACCGCGACGCAGCGACAGGCTGACACCGCGGGGATGGGGATCACCCCGAAGATGATCGACCTCAACCCAGGGTTCGCCCGGAACGTGTGACACGGTGGGAAATAAATCATCGACGTCACGCCCGACCATCAGCGAAACGATCTGCGGATCGGTTACATCGTCGATCTTTCCCGAACCGACATTCACACCATCGCGCAGCACACTGTACGAGTCGGCCACCTCACGGACTTCCTCCAAAAAATGGCTGATGTAGATCACGCCGATTCCGCGTTCTTTCAAACGGCCAATGATCTCGAACAATCTTGTCACATCCTTCTGAGGCAGCGAACTGGTGGGCTCGTCGAAGAGGATGATTCGCGCCTCGCTCGCCAGCGCGCGTGAGACTTCAATCAACTGTTGAGTCGCCACCGATTGCTCACCGACAATCGCAGTCGGATCAAGGTCATTCAGGCCAACGGAGTCAAGCACGCTGCGAACTCGCTCGCGCTGGCGCCAACGCAACAACGTTCCTTTTCCGGTACCGGGCTGGCCGAGCAGCAGGTTGTCTTCAACGCTCAGGTCGGGTGCCAGATTCAATTCCTGGTAGATCATGGCTATGCCCGCCTCGCGCGCGTCATGGGGCCCGCGCGGTCGGTAGTCTTCACCGACAATCCGCATCCGACCTTCGTCGGCGAGATGGGCCCCACTGAGGATCTTCAGCAGCGTGCTTTTTCCGGCGCCGTTTTCACCGATCAGGGCAAGCACTTCGCCGGGGTAGACGGAAAGCGAAACGTCGCGCAGCGCCCGCGTCGGCCCAAAACGCTTGCTGATCCCTCGCATCTCAAGCAACGGAGGAGACATCCAACTTGGCTCCCGGTTGACCCGCTACTCAATGATTGCCGGCTGAAGCAACTCTTTCATTCGCGGTTCATCCATGTTCTCGGGAGTCGCCACGTACTCGCCGGTGGAGATGAAATCTTCGGCTTCCTGACCATCGAGAGCCGCGACGAGCGTTTTAACAGACTGGTACCCCATCTGAACAGGATCCTGCAGCACGATGCCGCTGCAAGATCCGTCGCGGAGCGCCTCGATCAACGCATCGCTGGGATCGAAGGCGATCATCTTGACTTGCTTGTTGACGCCAGCATTGCGAAGTGCTTCGAGCGTTCCATTTGCATTCGGCTCACAAACCGCAAAGATACCGGCAAGATCCTGGCCGTAAAGTTGAAGCAACTGGTCGACCTTCTCCTTCGATGAGGTTGCGTTGTCGCCACCACGTTGGTCGGAAGAAACGACGTTGATGTCGGGATACTTTTCCAAACCATCCAAGAACCCCTGCTCTCGCTGCTCGGTGCTTTCGCTACCGGCGAGGTAGCGCAGCAGGATGACATTCCCTTTCTCTCCAATCGCCTCGGCCATTTGATCCGCCGCCAATTGGCCACCCTTGTAGTTATCGGTAGCGACGTAACTGACGAGTTCCGGGCCCGGATCCAAACCGCTGTCGAAAATCACAACCGGAATCCCTTCGCTGACCGCCTCATCAACGGCGTCGACGAGTCCGCCTTTTTGATTTGGAGCCAACACAATCCCGTCAACCTGCATCGTGATCATGTACTTGACCACCTCGATCTGGCTACCGGTATCGCTTTCGACGACGGGACCTCGCCAGATGACTTCAACGCCGCCAATCTCCTGGGCAGCCTTCTCGGCCCCGTAGTGCACCGATTTCCAAAACTCGTGGCTGGTGCCCTTTGGAATCACAGCGATCCGCAAATTCCGCTCCTCGCCGCCCGCCTGAGGAGCATTTGAAGACGAGCTGCAGCCCGATGCCAACAAACAGGCGACAAGCAGGGGAAGCGACCAGAGTTTACAGACAGGATTCACTTGCGCGGCTCTCGAGGACAAACGGTTTTCTGAAGAAAGCAGCTTTCCAGTGTATCCGCTTACGTCTGCGCGTGGGAGAATTGCGCTGCCATTCTGGGCGATTCCAGCAACAGCCTCGCTTAACACGCTAAGCGAGCGTGTCCCCAACGAGTTGATCAAATCGTTCTCGCAGCTCCAAGAAGACGCTTCCCGGTTCCCCGTTCCCAATCGCGTGGTTGCTAACCGAGCTGCCAAACCAGATTCCCCCATCGGTGCCCATCAGCAACACTTCGTCGGCGTCGACCAATTGCGAAACGCTGATCGGTGTCTTGGTCCAGGAAATCGAGGCGTCTTGGGCCAGCAATTCGATCATCAACTGCGTCACGCCGGCGAGGACGCGGTCGGCGGGCGGCGAGTAGATGGCTCCCGAAGAAACGACGGCAATGTTCGAAGTACTCGTTTCGGTGATCGTCCCGTCATCGTCAATTAACACCCCGAGCGAATCGGCATGATGCTGGGCCGCAAACGCATCGGCGAGATAGTAGTGAATCCGCGACCGCGTCTTGATCGACCGCGGCCAGCACGACGCGGGTGGTTGCCGAACGTCCGTCACCACGATGGCCTGTCCCCGTTGCCGGTGCAAATCGATCCGCTGGTGGTTGAGAGGATTGAGGTGCATTCCAAACGTCGGATCCGATTGACCCACGAGCCCCGGCGTAGCAAACATCGTGATCCCGACGTCTTGGTCCCGGGCGAAGACCGCATTTCGTTGAAGCAGTTCGCCGAGGAGCGACTCGGTCGCCTGCATCGATGGAAGCGGGTTGATTCTAAGTTTCGATGTTGACCATTCCCAGCGGCGAAGATGAGCATCGATCGCGAAGATCCGACCGCCATAGGTCCTCAACCGCTCGACTGCCGTCACGCCTTGGCGAAACCCAACATCGTCGATACTCAGACTCATCTCGGAATGCGAAAGCCACAACCCGTTGAGGAACCCAACCCGGGACTCATCCGGCGCTGACGGCTCCGGATCATTCGTTGACGTAGAAATCATCAATTAGCCTGGCCATTTCCAAATCGGCTCGACACGACTTCCGATAGTAATCCATCTCGTCATGCTGGATCCCGATCGACGGAGAGCAGTCTCGAGACCGAACCGGCAGTCTCGTTCCGTCAAATCGCGGCGCAAACGCGGTGGGACCACTGTAACCCAAAGCCATTCGGCCGCGAACCCGGTCGACCAACCAGTATCGCTTCAGGACCGCATCGCGACGATTGTAGAGCAGCACGAGTCGATTCAGGTTTTGCGTGGCAAGTCGGTGATAACCACGGTTGGTCAACCAATGGCTATCGACCGCGGGAGCGACCAGACCCGCATCGAAGTTCGCTGCCCGCAAGGGCTCACCCGGCAACTGACGGCCCGCCAAGGAACCTCCCGCCGCGGCATGAAGCGAACCGGTGATGATTCGACCGCCAAAGCTGTAGCCGATCAGCGTCGTTTCCGCCTCAACCTCGGCATGCCGGCGGAGCAACCAACCCAAATAGAGGCCCTGGCCATCAGTTCGCGCCGCCTTGATCCGAGCATCGCGAATCAGGATTCCCTGCTTGTCACTGGGCCAACTCCAGATCACCCAGTCAACGGATTCCTTCGAACGAAAACACTTGACCTTTCGATGGATGGAAAGCCCGCGCTGAACCGCTTCCCTCGCGGGCACGCGATTCCCGTGAACGTAAACGACAACGCGCCGCCGCTGCCCAACGGCGCGCAGGTAATCGTCAAGGGTCACGCCCACCGAGCGTTGCCGTGGCCGGATCTGAAAGACGGCGAACTCGGGCTGTTCGAGGTTGACGCACCGCGCTCGGCTCGTCAGATGGCGAGTGTTGATCAACCAAAACCGATCCCCCTCGCAGCAAGGCTCACCAACGACGGACTCGTTCGAGCCGACAAGATCCAAAGGCGAGGTTTCGAATCGCAACGGGCGAATCGTCTCGACAACCTGTTCAGCCTGGAGGGGTTCCTCGGCTTGATCGGCGCGAATCGGAAACGCGGTGATCACAACAAAGGAAAGGGCCAACAAGCAACAAATCACGGCACGCATCGCAGCGGCAACCGTCTCTCGTTCGTAACGCATCATCATGGTGGTGGGCACGGGCGGAACTCTCGGAAGTGCTTCGTCAAAGTCTGATTTCTGGGTTGGGTCGTCAAAACAGGTTCGACACCAAAAGACGCCAGCATCCTTTCACGCGTTTTGCACTCCTGGTGCCTGCCCCCCTTTTCCCGACTCGCGTCGAATCCCAACTTCCCAATCCTGAAGAAGCCATGGGGACCGCTTGCAACACATTGTTGCTGAAAAAAAACGATGTTGCATTTGCACATCATCGATGGCGTCGTAGTTTTGTGCGGTCTCGAACTTGAGACTACCGAATACGCTCGCTATGCATGTGAAGGAAATATCAATGAACAATCGCATCTTTACGGTCGCATTGATTGCGACGATCGTCTCCCTCAGCAGCGGTTGTAGCGGCATGAGGAACTTCATGTTCGGACGGGGGGCTCGCTGCGGGCTTTGCAACCGGGGTGCCGCACCGGCGGCGCCGGCCCCACAGTTTGGCAACACGATGCAGGCTCCCTGCGGTCCTCCGGCTTGCAATCAACCCTACGCCGCGCCGGCGCAGAATTGCTGCCCGGACCCCTACGTCCAACCTTACGCATCGGGCGGTTACTCGTGCGGATCGTGCGGATCGCCGTCGGCCGGCGACTGCGGGTGTGGCTATGGCTACGTGGATCCGTACACCAACTCGATTCCAAGCGGCGCCGTGGGTGTCCCGTCGACGGGTCAACCGATGGGGAACGTGGCGCCGATGGCCCCCGTTCAAACCGACGACTTCAGTGCCCGACGCTTTGATAATGACGGCAGTCGAATCATCTGGGAAGAGCCGGCCTACGGCGGGACGGCTCTGTAGGGATGGCCCTTGGCAAGTCGCGATTCCCGAGGCAACGGCGCTCATGCATCGCCCAACCTCGCCATCGACTTGCTTCAACTAGACTAAGAGCTTCATAGCGAGAGACGGTCGGGGAAGAGTTGACGCCGGGGGGCACAACTTTTCTCCGGCCGTTTCGGTTTCGATCAACCTTTCTGAACTGCACAGCGAACCAGCGATGACGCACGATTTTCCGCCGCTTTCCCGCCGTGGTTGGCTGATCACTTCGGCCGCCGTTTGTGGACAAGGGATCGCATCGTCCGCGCTCGATGCTCAACAGGCAGTGACGCCGGACGCCGATGAACCGACTCAGGCGACCGAATCACCCGGGGGCTCCTCCCGCCTCACCTACGATTCTCCTCAGACACAGTTCTGGCGAATCGGACTCGTGTTGGAAACGCCTGTCACTTGCACAAACGTACTGGCGACCTTTACCGTTCCCATGGATTGGCCAGAGCAAAAGGTTGTTGTCACGGGACAGGAAGTTGATTCGTCGGTCACACGATGGGAAGTCCGCGACCTGCCGGGTGGCGCACGGCAAGTTGTCTTGCAGATCGCGCGGGTCCCCGCTGGTTCGACCGTCAATGCAACCTTCAACTTCCAGATCGACCGCGCGCGCATTCTCGGTCCGGAAGTGACCGATGATTTGGTCATCCCCAAACGACCCGATCGCGAGCTGCGGCTCTACATGGGGAACAGCCCCTACATCGATTCGTCCAATGGCCGCATCCGCAACGCTTCGCGTGAATTGGCAGCCATGGAAGCTGAAAACGATTGGCAACGCGTCGAGCAGATTTATGACTACGTGCGTGAACACGTCCAATACGTCGAAGGTTCTCTCAAGAACGCCTCCGACGCGCTCAAGGACGGCACTGGCGACTGCGAGGAAATGACCAGCCTGTTTGTCGCGCTCTGCCGCAACGCGCGGATTCCAGCACGCATGGTTTGGATCCCCGATCACTGCTATCCAGAGTTTTACTTGGAGGATCCACAAGGTCAGGGCTATTGGTTTCCGTGCCAAGCTGCAGGCACGCGACAATTTGGACGCATGGACGAGTATCGGCCGGTGTTGCAGAAAGGCGACCGCTTCAAGGTCCCCGAAAAGAAGGTTCCGGTTCGTTACGTCAGCGAGTTTTTCCGCTGCAGCCGTCGGGGCAAGAGCGATCCCCGCCCCAACTTTGTTCGCGAACAACTGGACGCTCCCCTGCCGTGACAAGGCTTAGGCCGGGGCCAATCGATATACACTGCAGTCGCGTCGCACCAGGCGTCGCCGCCTGACTCGTCCTAATCCTTCGCGGGCTCGCCGTCCGATGCATTGCCGCGCGACTCCGGTTTCGAACCTGAATCCTCGTTTGGCTCGTCCGCCTCTTCGCTGCCCGCGGTGGGATCCTCAACGGTCGCCAATTCGACGCTAAGTGTCTCGACCTTTCCATCGCGATAGACTTTGACTTCCTGAACCGACCCAACCGGCAATCGCTCGACTACTTCCTGCAACGCTCCGGGATCTCGAACACGTTCGCCGGCAAACTCCATGATCACGTCCAACGGCCTGATTCCCGCTCGGTCGGCGGCGGAATCTTCGATCACCTGGTAAGCCAACACGCCCATGCCGGCGGGCAGATTGAATTTGGTGGCAATGCGGGGATTGAGCTCCGCCATGCGAACACCGATCGCGGCCCGGCGCACCATTCCGTGCACGGCAAGTTCTTCAGCAATCCAGCGAGCCTGGTTCACGGGAATGGCAAAGCCAACGCCCTGGTAGCCACCATTGCGTGTCGCAATCGCCGTGCTGATCGCGATCACGCGGCCATCCAGATCGATCAGGGGACCGCCCGAGTTGCCAGGATTGATCGCGGCGTCCGTCTGAATCAATCGACCCCGACGAATGCGCCGCAGCGAGCGGTTCTTGGCGCTGATGATCCCAGCACTGACGGTCGCCTCGAGCCGAAACGGACTGCCGATCGCCAGCACCCAATCACCGATCTCCAGCGCATCGGAATCACCCATTTCAATGCAATCGAATCCACCTTCGCGATCGATCTTCAACGTTGCCACGTCGCTATCGGAGTCGCCCCGCACTTCGGTCGCTTCGATCTCTGTCTCGTCGAACAATTGGACCACCACCCGTTTCGCGCCCGCGATCACGTGATTGTTCGTAATCACACGGCCGTCCTCGGAAACAATCACACCGCTACCGAGCCCGGTCAATTGGTTCTCATCGGGTTCGGTCGTTTCCGTTTCCTGGTTATCCGATCCCTGCTGCTGTTGACGGGCCATCAGGTTGCGTAGAAAGTTGTCTTGGCCATACGACAGGATCGTGACCACCGCGGGGGTCGCCCGTCGCGCCGCAGAACGGAACGCGCGTGACAACGCTCGCGGCCCTGACTGGTCCGCTGCCGCATCCAACGGATCGGCGTTGGCCAAGGGCTCATCCGCCCGCACGGCACCGGCGAACGA
>JARFQX010000686.1 GCA_029287555.1 Rubripirellula sp.
GCCCCCACCATCCCCAGCTGCGACCCGAATTTTCGAGAGACTTCCCGCATCCTCCCCTTGAAGAACTCGCGAACCTTCTGGTCGAACCTCATTTCGCCGCGGCCTTGAAACGGAGCACGCGGCGTCACTGGCGATTTGGCACTGCGTGGGACGGAACTGCGTGGGTAGGTACGCCGGGCGCTCGGCGCAAGAGGTCCGCTACTGCCGGGCTGCCCTTCGCGAGGTGTTTGAAAACCGCGTCGAAAACGGGGGGCCGTCGCGCGCTGGGCCTGCTGGGCACGCTCCCGCAGCGTCGCTCGAAGTTCTTGCTCGGCGCTTTCCCTCGCCTTCAGGGCCAGCTCTCGAGGATCTCCCAGGAACCCGCCCACCACGCGTTGGTAGCCCGCTTTGGCAACTTCCGAGCCACGGGGTCGTTCGAAGTCAATCTCACCACTGACGCTCAACATGGCGTCGCGGATCGCTTCGGCTTCCAATCGCCGGGGGTTGGCTCGCCACAACAACTCGTTGTCTGGGTCGGTCTGGTGTGATGCCTGGTCGAACTCCGTGCTGATGCGATAGACCCGCGAGCTGGCGATGTCGCGAATCATGGATTTCACCGACCAACCCGATTCCTGAAAACGAACAGCCAAGTCGTCGAGCAGTTCTGGATGGCTGGGCGCTTGTCCGGTCACCCCAAAGTTCTCGGTCGACGCGACAATCCCCCGCCCCATCAATTGTTGCCAGAGGCGATTGACCATCACGCGCGCGATCAGTGGGTTGCGGTCACTGCCAATCCATCTCGCCAGTTCCAGCCGACCAGTGGAATGGGGTTCAATGACTTCACGTGCGGAACAGAGCACCTTTGGAAAACCTCGCGCGACTTCCTGGGCGGGTTGATCGATTTCCCCGCGGACCAGCAACCGTGCGTTCTGGGGCGTTGCCTCGCGCTCTTGCACACCCATGCAATAGCTTCGCGGATTGCCCTGGTCGTCGACCACCGCCAGCTTCGCCGATAGCCCGGACATCTCATTGTTGAGTCGCAGGCGATTGCGGAGGGCATTTTCAGCTGCGGCACCACCGGTGGCCAGACGTCGCCGGCCTTCGGAAGCCTCGCGCATCTTGGCCTGCAGCTGCGAACGCAACTCGGCGAGCTCCTCTTCGCTGTAGCGTTTATCAAATGGATTCGGATCGTTAATTGGCAACAGCAACAGGCTGCTCGTTCGGCGAAGCTGCGCGGTTGTGAAGGTTCCAAACTCGGACGGTGGATTGCCAAAGTACGTGGAAGCGTTTCGAAAGATCCCAGCCAACGCGTAGTAGTCTGTTTGCGGGATAGCGTCGAATTTGTGATCGTGGCAACGGGCGCATGCAACCGACGTTCCCAAGAACACTCGCGTGGTTACGTCGATTTGTTCATCGATCAAGTCGGCTTCGAATTGGACGCGGTTCTGTTCGTTGACTTTCTTGGGGCCGATCGCCAGGAAGGTGGTCGCGATCAGATTCTCCGCCCACTGTTGGTCGGTGTTGGCCGGAATCAGATCACCTGCGATCTGTTCCTGCACAAAGCGATCGAATGGTTTGTCTTGATTGAAAGAGTCGATGACGTAATCACGGTATCGCCACGCGTGAGGGTACGTCATGTTCACTTCACGGCCGGTCGACTCACCGTACCTGGCCACGTCAAGCCAGTATCGGCCCCAACGTTCGCCAAACTGTTCCTGCGCGAGCAGCTCATCGATCTTGGATTCGACTGCTTGCTGCGGATCTCGCTTCCATTCCGATTCAAAAGCGTCGATCTGCTCAGGCGAGGGAGGCAACCCGACGAGATCAAAACAGAGTCGCCGGATGACCTGGTGCGGAGCGGCGTCGGTGGTGGGTTGGAGCTCGGCCGATTCGAGGCGGTGAAGCACGAATCGATCAATGTCGGTCGCCGGCCACTCGCTGTCTCGCACGGACGGAGGGTGGTGAGACCGAGGCGACTGATAAGCCCAGAATGTTCTCTGGGCTTCGCGAATGTCGTCGTCGGCGATCGAAGGCTTGACCTCCGCCACTTGGCTCGCGCGCGGGTCGGGCGCCCCCATCTCAATCCAACGACGGAAATCCTCGATCACGTCAGCCGGGAGCTGACGCTTCGGGGGCATCACAAAGTCTTCGTGGTTGATCGCGTTGAAAAGCAGACTCTCTTCTAGATCGCCCGGCACCACCGCGGGACCGCTACTTCCACCCAGCCGCGTCAATTCCTTGCTGTCCAAACGCAGCCCTCCACGAACATTTCCAGCCTGACTGGAGTGGCATCCGTAGCATTCCTTGATCAAAACGGGACGTATCTTCGTCTCGAAGAACTTCACCTGCTCGGGTGTCAGTGTCTCAGCCCCGCTCGTAACCGAAACAAGCAGCAGGCAGATCAGAAAAAGGCTAGATCGGAGAGTGCGATTCATCATTGGCTCGACGGTACGGAATTGCGGTCGCATCGTTCTCAACGACCGAGTCGCCGACTCGGATTCGAAACTGGAAAGGTTACCGTAGGTCGCGCCACCTACGGCAGCCTCAAATTATGAGTGGCTTGACGTGACCGGACTTCATCTTCCATGTCGTTTACTGGGATATAACCCTGGGAAGCACGCCAAGTTTCTCTTCATTTCGGCACCCGCCCCCCACCGATGGTGGTTCGGGGCCGCGAGTTTGTCTCAGCGCTGACGTCCACAAGTCGAACTCCCCGGCTCTGAGGTCGCGCAGTTTTCAAGTTGGCGGTCCTACACGACTTAACTGCGTCAACCTCCCGAGGGCATTGGTGTCTACACAAATGCAAAACGTTCAAACTCCTCTCCTGCGTGTGCCAGTGAGATCGTTTAACTTAGTTGGATCTCCGGCGGGCGGATGACCAATCCAGTTTCTAACACCAGC
>JARFQX010000883.1 GCA_029287555.1 Rubripirellula sp.
GGCATTATGGATCGCCAAATCTCGGGTGATTGATTTCTACCGGGCTCAAGGTCGCTCGCGGGTAGTTTTCTCGGACGAACTACTCGGCCAACTTGCTGACACAATCGCCCAGCAGGCTGACGGTCGTAGCCAGCGTCGCGAAGCACTGGAGACCTGTCTGGATGAGCTCCCACCTCGGTCGCGTCGGCTGCTCGATTTGCGGTACGTCGGAGAACGTTCAGCCGCCGAGATAGCACGGGAAATTGGATCGACCAGCGGCTCGGTGCGGGTCCTGCTAACACGTGTGCGAACGGCACTTGCCAATTGCATCGAGCGACGGCTCGCTTTGGAGAATCGGTAATGACCGTCGACGACGAACTGATCGATCGCATGCTTTCGGGAGAGCCGTCCTACGAAGAGGCCGCAGCGTTCCAGGAGTGGCTGAAGACCCCCGCCAACCTTCAGCGGTTTGCGTTTCGTGCCGAGCTTCATGCGGACTTGCGGCAGTCACTGCGACGCCGACACATCCAGGCGAGAGCGCTGGAAGCCAGTAACGATGCCTCCGCGTTTGCTCCCGCCTCGGCGCCACAAAAACATCCTGCGCCGGTGTTCCGATCGACAAAGATGTTGCTGACGATGGCGACCGGGCTTGTGACAGCGGCTTGCCTGCTGATCGGTTTTTTGTGGCCCCGCCGCAGCGACCATCCAGCCCCTGCCGTCAACGTAACGGCATCCGTTGTTCGCAATGTGAGTGGATTGCTGACGAAAGGCGATCGGAAATGGGACGATCCGCAACTGCCCGTAGGCGATTATGAGTTGCAGGAAGGATTGTTGAATCTGCAGTTCGGCGGCGGAGTCATGGTCTATGTGGAGGCTCCTGCCCGCTTCAACACGGTGAGCGACAAACGAGTCGTGCTTCACAGCGGGCGTCTGTCCGCGACGGTTCCTCCCGAGGGCATCGGGTTCACGGTGGAAACACCCGAAGCGGAAGTCATTGATTTTGGCACGGAGTTCTCCGTCGATGTTGAGGGCGGCGCGAGCGAGGTTCATGTGTTTGATGGCCTTGTGCGCGTGAATCCGGGGACATCGAATCGGCGTGACTTCTCAAAGTCTGTTGATCTTCAGGCGTCCGAGGCCGTCCGGATTGCTGGAGCGGCGTCCGACCCCGTGGGCATCTCCGTCGAGACCAACCGATTCGTTCGCAACTTTGATGAACCCAGGCTGAACTACGCCCGCGCGGTCAAGCAGCTATCACCTCTGGTCCACTATCGAATGCCAATTCGCGACCGCGGACTCGTTTCTGAACCGCCCGAGTATTCCGGCATCGTTTTGCTTGGACCAGGAAAGCGTCCGCCGCATGCCCGCGGTGTGTTCGTCGGCGGTTCCCTGCGGGTCGGAGTCGATAGTACCGGCCGTGGAGGACGCGTTGATTCGCCGCCGCCATTGAGCACAGGAAGCTTCTCGCTGACCGCGTTCGTGTATCGCGAAGCTGCCGCGCAAAGCGCACCTGTCGCCACGAATTTGAATGGTGAACGCGGTAGCTTCGCCGTGTCTATCGATGAGAATGGAATGATGCAGACAACAGTCAGGAGCGGCGATGGCCATGAATCGTTCATCGAAAGTGGCTCAGTTTTACCGCTGAAGACGTGGCGGCACGTCGTTGTGACTGCTGATAGTCAGCAACTGCAGTTTTACGAAGACGGGAAGCTCGTAGCGTCCGCACCGTGCGCAGCGATGGCCGCCAGTGACTCGGATACGGTTTGGTTCGGAACAGACGCCAACGCGACGCAGGTGTGGGACGGCCGGATCGATGAGGTGGCGTTGTTCGACAGAGCTCTTACCGAAGAAGAGATCGGGGCCCTTTATCTCACCGCTCAAGAGGAGATCGCCAAATCACCATGACGAATGACCATCAAGATTCGTTGCCAACAAAGCTGGGTCGAAATTTGCCAGCCATGCTTTGCGTATTGCTGATCATCGGCACGACGATGGCAACAGCGGCCGACCGGCCCAACATTGTGATCATCCTTGCCGATGACCTCGGGTACGGCAGTCTGAACAGCTATGGTGCAGATGAAACCCATATTCGCACGCCGAATATTGATCGACTAGCCAAAGAGGGAAGACGATTTACAGACGCGAACACGCCATCGTCGGTTTGCTCTCCGACGCGATACGGGTTGCTGACCGGGCGTTACGACTGGCGGACGAATCAGAAGCACGGCGTCGTGAATACGACCGACCCGCTGCACATCGACACATCGCGATCGACCATCGCTTCGCTGCTGAAGTCGGCTGGATATCGCGCGGCAGCCATCGGGAAATGGCACCTCGGGTACGGTACAGGGAAGGCGGACTTCACAAAACCGCTCACGCCGGGGCCGCTGGAAATAGGCTTCGACTATCACTTTGCCGTGCCGCAGAATCATGGAGATGCTTCGGGGGTATACGTTCGCAATCGACAAGTCGTCGGTTTACGCAGCGACGGAAATGTCCCGGCAGGAAGATCCCCCTACGGTCGAGACTACATGGGGATCGATGCTCCTCAGCGTGTCGATGAAAACGTGATGGCTGAACTGACGACGGATGCGATTCGTTGGCTTCAGCAGTCAAAGGGTGACGAGCCCTTCTTTCTTTATTTCGCACCCGTTGCGATCCACTTTCCCTACACGCCGTCAGAAGAAACCAACGGTACAAGCGGGACTGGCTTGTACGGAGATTGGATACACGAACTCGACAGGTCCGTCGGTCGAATCCTGGACACGCTTGATCAGTTGAAAGTGGCAAAGGATACGCTTGTCATTTTCACCAGCGACAACGGCGGCGTGCTGATCACCGAGGGGCAACGGCCTGAGGCTGAAGCTTACCGAGCGGGGCTGCGCCCGAACGGCCACTGGCGTGGTCGCAAGCACAGCATCTACGAGGGTGGTTTCCGAGTACCGTTTCTCGTTCGCTGGCCCGGACGTGTTGTGCCGGGAACGGTTTCCCACGAGACCATCAATCTTGTCGACATTTACGCGACGATCGCCGCCGTGATAGACCAACCGATACCGTCAACCGAAGACGTTGCCGAAGACAGCTTCAACGTGCTGCCGGCGATCCTGAGAACGGCCCCTTCGGAGTCGCTGCGGCCATCGATGATTCTTCACAGCCCGAACGGCAACTTCGCAATCCGACGTGGCCCCTGGAAATACATCGAAGGCAAACCAAGCCCGACGCTGAAGCGAGTTCCGCGACGTGACGAACTTCATGCACAGCTTTTCAACCTGAAGGTAGACCCAGGCGAAGAGAACAACGTCATCAGCGAACATCCCGACGTTGCGAAGCGACTGGACGCATTGCTCGATGAGCAACGTACTAGCGGTAGAACGTCGAGCTCGAGAACTCTGCGAAAGAATCATCAATAGAGGACCGATGAACCACTTGATTCACATAACCTGGTGCTGTCTTTTTTTTCTCTGCGGCATTCCGGTCTCAGAAACGTTTGCGACGCCAACGGAACGGAAACCCAACGTCATCCTTATCCTGGCGGACGATCTCGGTTATGGGGATCTGTCGTGCTACGGGGCCGAAGACATTGCAACACCAAGTATCGACCGCATGGCGGCTGACGGAGCAAAGTTCAGCAGCTTCTATGTTGCTCCGGTCTGTTCGCCCACTCGCGCGGCGCTGATGACCGGAAGCCATTCGACTCGCGTCGGTATCGGCGGTGTCATGTTTCCTCGGAACAACCACGGACTGAATCCTGACGAAATCACGCTGCCGGAGTTGCTGAAACGTCAGGGGTATGCGACGGCCATCATTGGTAAGTGGCATCTCGGCAATCAAGACATGTTCCAGCCGCTCTGCCACGGGTTTGACTACTGGTACGGGACGCCGTCGTCCAACAGCCAAGGCTTCTATCCCACACTCAAGCAATACGCTCCCGATTGCGTGTTTCGCGAAGGCTACACCCGTGAGAACATCCTCAAATTGGACGAAGCGAAATGTCCACTCGTTCAGAACAACGTCGTCATAGAGGTTCCCGCGGATCAGACGCAGTTCACCCAGCGGTACACC
>JARFQX010000910.1 GCA_029287555.1 Rubripirellula sp.
GTATCTGCATGCCGCGGAATTGGTTGTGGATCGTGCTGTTCCGAAAGTCACGAAGATCATTCCACGACAAGACTTTGATGGATCCGAGTTTCGAGCCAAGGATTCGGACACAACCGGTCGTTACCTGGACGGCAAGCAGGCAGCAACGGTCTCGCATTCGTTCTCGGTCGAACGTCCCGGCGTCTACCAGGTCGACATCGCGACCAAGCAACACGGTTCGTTTGAGTTCGATCCGGCGCGTTACGTCGTCACCTGCCGAATCGACGAAGTCGAAGTGTTCTCGAATGAACTTGGTTGGGACGAGAATAAGTTGACCGAGTTTTCGCACCAGCAAGATTGGTCGGGGGGAGAACACACGATCGTGTTCGAGTTGCAACCCGTTGCCGCCAACGAAGATGGCGAGGATCTGGTCGGCGACGGCGATGACACGAGCGTCCGCTTCGAGATTGAGTCGGTCAGCATTGAAGGACCTCACGGGACGGAGCGGCGCGTCCATCCGGAAAACTACGAGCGGTTCTTCAGTCGTGACGCCCCGCCCGATGATCCCGGCGAGCGTCGAGTTTACGCTGGTAAAACGCTGCAGCGTTTTGCCGAGAGAGCTTTTCGGGGCAACGTTGATCAAGCTACCGTGGACCGATTGGTGGCAATCGCGGAGTCGGCTTATTCGCAGGCCGACGTCACTTTCGAAGCTGGAATTGCCCGGGCCATCGTCGCCGTGCTCGTCTCACCCCGATTCCTGTTTCGCATTGAATCACTCGAAGACCACGCCCCGGACGCGCCGCATGCTCCCATTGATGAGTTGTCCTTGGCGTCACGACTCTCATATTTTCTTTGGTCCTCCATGCCGGACGAGGAATTGTTTCAATTGGCTCGAGATGGCGGGCTGCGCGAGCAGCTTCCGCAACAGGTAGACCGCATGCTGACCGATCCCAAGGCGGATGCATTCGTTTCCAACTTTGTCGGTCAATGGCTTCGCACGCGGGACGTGCTACAGGCGAGCGTCGACGCTGCTGTGGTGATGGGTTACGGCGACGAGCTCGAAGAACTGCGAGAGTGGTTTCGCAGTTTCTTCCGTCGTGGCGGCCGACGCGGTGAGATGTCCGACGAGGACCAGGCCAAGATCGACCGCTATCGAGAGATCCGAGCCATCGTCGATCGGATCGATGATGACCTGAAGCAATCGATGCGGCAGGAAACAGAACAATTTGTCGAGTACGTGATTCGCAACGATGTCAGCATCCTGGACCTGCTCGACTGTGATTACACCTTCCTCAATGAGAAACTTGCCGATCACTACGGCATCCCGGGGGTAGAAGGAAGGGAAATGCGAAAGGTCCAGCTTCCCGAAGAAAGTCCGCGAGGAGGCGTCCTCACTCAAGCATCGATGCTGCTGGTCACTTCCAATCCGACTCGCACGTCACCCGTCAAACGCGGTTTGTTTGTTCTGGACAATATTCTGGGAACGCCGGCACCTCCGGCGCCCGCCGCGGTACCGGAACTGGAGGCGTCGGCCGATCGTTTCCAGGACCGCAAACCGACCTTGCGAGAGTTGCTCGCAGTGCACCGCGAGAGCGAACTGTGCGCGTCGTGCCACGCGCGAATGGACCCGCTGGGCTTGGCCCTCGAGAACTTCGACGCGCTCGGACGGTGGCGGGACACCGATCACGGGACTCCGATTGAGCCGCAGGGAGAGTTGGTCACGGGTGAGACGTTTGACGATGTAACGAGCCTTAAGAAACTCCTGCGGGAGAATCATGCCGACGATTTCTACCGATGTGTTACCGAGAAGTTACTGGTGTTTGCGATTGGCCGCGGCATCGAATACTCTGACGAGGCGACCGTGGATCGGATTGTTGACCGGTTGAACGAGAGCGGCGGAACGTTTCGCTCGTTGGTTCACGCCGTTGTCGAGTCTGCACCCTTCCAAAGGCAACGCGTCGGACAATCGAATGATTAAATAGGAATCGCCCCGAGCCTACAGTGCCTAGACCGCCATCAGCGCCATCAGTGCCGACGGAGATGAATCATGAGTCGCAATCGTTCCCAGCATCTTTCGCGACGTTATTTCCTGCGCAGCAGTGGATTGGCGGTAGCCATCCCCGCGTTGTCGTCGCTTAGCCGAACATCGATTCGCGCCGCCGATGCAGGAACTTCATCGACCGCCGCGACCGAAAGCGGCGCGCCGCTGCGCATGGCTTTCATGTCGATTCCCAATGGTGTTCAGCAAGATCACTGGTTCCCGAGTGGTGAATTCCAGCTCAATGAAACCATGAAGCCGCTCGAAAGTCTCAAGTCACACTTGCAGGTCATCGGCGGGCTGGACCATATCAACGCGACGCCGGGTCCGGATGGCGCCGGCGATCATGCCCGAGCCAGTGCGACCTTCTTGACCGGCATGCGGGCACGCAAGACGGCCGGCAGTGATATTCGCTGCGGAATCTCGGTCGACCAGTTGGCTGCCCAGCGGATTGGCAGGGCGACACGATTGCCATCACTGGAGTTGACCTCCGACATCATCCGCAATTCCGGGAGTTGCGATTCGGGCTACGCCTGTGCCTACCAATACAACTTGGCGTGGAGTTCTCCGACAACGCCGGTAACACCCGAATCCGACCCGCGATTGGTGTTCGAACGATTGTTTGGGGCTGGCGACAAGCGGGAACGGAAGAAGAACTTTGCCGCGCGTCTGGCCACCAAAAAGAGTGTGCTCGACTTCGTACTCGAGGAAAGCCGAGACGTTCAACGCCAACTCGCTGCTGCAGAGCGACACAAATTCGATGAGTACTTTTCGGTCGTTCGCGACATGGAGCAGCGAATCGAAACGGCGGAGCAATTCAGTGACCCACCGGAGACAGACCGAGACGCGCCGGCGGGCATTCCTCGCGACTTCGGGGATTACATGACGCTCATGTACGACATGTTGTTGTTGGCGTTTCAAACCGATTCGACGCGCGTTGCCACGTTATTACTTGCTTACGATGGAAGCAATCGAACGTTCCCCGACCTGGGGATTCCCGAGGGTCATCACTGGTTGACGCATAGCCAGCGTGAAGAGGAACTGGCAAAGAAGGTTGCCCGAATCGACCAGTTCTATGTCGAGCACCTCGCTTATTTCCTCCGCAAGATGGAACAAACCGAAGACGTCGACGGCAATTCGCTGTTGCACAATTCAATGATTGTCTATGGCGGTGCGATCGCGGACGGAAACCGGCACACGCACGAAAACCTGCCCGTGATTCTGGCCGGCCACGGCGGCGGTCGGATCAAAACGAGCCGGTTTTACGAAGCCGAAAAGCAGCCGATGTCCAACTTGTTCGTCAGCATGCTCAATTTGATGGGTGT
>JARFQX010000923.1 GCA_029287555.1 Rubripirellula sp.
GTGTCTGCCCCTGTACTGAACGATCGTCAATTCGGAATTCTCATCGCGTACGTGATTCCTGGCTTCATCGTCGTGCACGGCCTTTCCTACCACTGGCCTGTCATCGCCAATTGGCTAGGGCCTGGCCAACAGCCGACTGTCCGAGGATTTCTGTACGTCACGCTTGCATCCGTCGCTTGCGGACTCGTGGTCAGT
The DNA here is from genome assembly GCA_029287555.1 of Rubripirellula sp. Taxonomy (GTDB): domain Bacteria; phylum Planctomycetota; class Planctomycetia; order Pirellulales; family Pirellulaceae; genus Rubripirellula. Next base: position 196 of record JARFQX010000923.1, read on the forward strand.
ACGGCGCGATGGTTGGTCGTTGACACGCTTCTCCACTTTACCGGGATACAGAAAGCGCGATGGAGCCTGGCGGCCCTCCGAGAGCAGCTGCCGGCATTTGAGATGTTCGTGCTCTACACGTACCGGTACTACCAGTTCCATGCTAACTGCGTCGTCGCTCTCCCTATGTGGTGTGCGCTACGAATACTGCACGAACAAGCGATCCAGATTCGCTGGCTGGCAGCTCTGGTCATTACCGAATTCGTGCTCTTGGTAGGCGCTCGCGACACGTTGCAAAAGTACTATTGTCGAACCAACGAGATCCTTTGCGAGCCTGCGAAGAGCATCGTCATTCGACCGCGCTGATACGCGCTAACTGCTCGACTCGCGACTGGTTTCCTCGCCCTGTAAGAAATGCCGCACATCGCGGGACAGCCGGAGAAACTCCCTGGGACGATCCGCCCTACTCGGCTCCTTCCCGACCTGCACAAACTCCGACCAAATCGATTCGGGTATCTCCGTCTTCTCTGCCAGTGGTCGCAGGTCACCCAGCGTAGCGATACTTTTGTTTTCCGCTTGTGCTGCGACGAAGCCGAACTCGAATCGGGCGAGCGTCGTAACGCCTTCGGCCTCACAGATCGATTGGACGACATCGAAACCATCCGCTATCCACCGTTTCATCGCGTCGGCCCAGTTTTGGACTTCGTCAATTGTCCGCTTGCGTCCGCCCGTGTAAAAGGCACTGCGGATACCTTCGGCGGCTTTCTTGGGGTAACGGTCGCAAACATCTTTAAGCTCTGACGCGTGAATCCCCGCGACCTGCACTGTCTGGCATTGTTTCAGAAGATCAGAAGCTGCCTCGCTGGAACCGAAAAACGTGGCCAACGCCATTCGCAAGTCATGGTCGTCGGACGGTGCAAATCTTGCTCGTTCCATACAATGCTCGGCAAACGAATGCATGTGATTGAATTTTCCCAGCAGCAGTCCCGCGTCCCATGCGAAGAGCTGCTTCGCGCGATTCGAACTTGCTGATTCGCCACGCAGGAATGATTCCAAGTCATAGGCCACCTCCAGCGCGGTCGAATAGCGATGAAGTGGGTTCGCCTGAACGCAGCGCTGACCGATCGCTTGGAGCGGTTGGGGAATTGAATCAGGCCAAGGCAGTCCCACAGATGCAGCCGTAACTGCGGCAACGAGAGCTTCCTCGCGCGAATGGGAACGTCGTGGCGGGCTGCCGACTAGCAGTTCATAGAGCATGATACCGATGGCATAGATATCGGCTCGCCCATCGAGCTGGTGCGTCGCTCCGAGCAAAGCATCGGGGGGAATATAGTCGCGAGTCCCAGCAATCTCACCCTCCTTGTCGAACTGCTCATCATCGCCGAAGAGCACCAGTCCAAAATCGACCACGTAAGCGTGACCATCATCGTCGAGCAGCACGTTTTCGGGCTTCAGATCGCGGTGAACAATCCGATTCTCATGACCCAACGCAACGGTTCTCGCTACGGATGACAGAATTCTGGCCGCCTCCATCGGTTCGACCGTTCCATCGGCGATCACCTCTCTCAGCGACCGCCCTTCCACGAACTGCATCACTAGAAGCGGATGCCCGTCGTCAAGCAGCATTTCGTAGTCGCTCGGACAACCCTGGCCGGCAAGCTTCTCCATCGCGATCGCTTCATTGGCGAGCAGCTCGGCGTACAAATCCGACATCCCACCTTCGGCCTCGTGGGGTGTCTTGCAGGCAAGCTTCTTTTCATTTTGCTGATCGTGAACCTTGAACACGACGCCAAACGTGCCCTGTCCGATCCGTTGCTCGACGTAGAAACGTCCCGCCAGCTGTTGACCCAAATGAAACGGATCGGTCGCCCCTTTGAGATCCCTTCTGTATTCCTCGGGCAACTCTGAAAACTCTTCAATGTGCGGCCTCGCCCCGGCATGGACCCGCTGTTCATAAACTCCCGAGACGAAGGAGGAAATATGACTGTCGCTGCCACCTGCTGACTGAATTGACCGCAAGCCATCGCGCAGTTTCGGCGAAGTCGAGTACCTCAGCTCCGACTCGACCAGGAGCAAGTCGACCAGAAGATCAAGCGACTTCAACGGCGTTTCGAGAGCGGACCAGAAGTCAATGGCCGTGATCCCAACAGTTGCTGCACTTTCATATTCGTAAAGGATCTCAAGTGGATCAGTCATCGGGCGAATCCAGCTGATCACGAATAAACGCTGTCAAGAATTCCAGATCATCCTTTCGTTGGTTCTGGATTGCGCGAAGCGAGGGCACTTGTTCGCTTGGGAAATTCTCTTGCAGTGCTGATTGAATATCGCCGGGTTTCACGTCATACAGCGCGCCGAGCGCGGCGACATACAGACGAAGCGGATTCTTTCCTTCTCCGTCGTGTCGCTGCAGTAGATTCACCGCAGCATTAGCGCTTATTTCGTCAATCACTTTCTTGACGACAGGATCAGTGCTCGCCTCGCCAGGGGTCAGGTTCGGATCCAATGGCACTTGTTGCTGCGGCGACCGTATCCCGCGATCGTAATACCTTACCTGGCCAGCCACCTTCCTTCGCACGATCGCAAACAACAGTCGCTTGAATTCTTCCGAACTGGCATTCACGATACGACCTTGAGCAAGCTCACTGAGCGCAGATTTCATTGCGGCGTTGGCGATGTCCGATCCCGAAAACGAAGCCTTGAACTTCTGCTGGATGCGTGACTCCGCGTAGCGCCGCGCGTCCTCAAAGAACGCATCGGAAATAACGCTCTCCATGGTCCGGCTGTCCTTGTACTTCTCCAAGTACTCGGAAATATTCGACATTCGAGGCTCCTAACTGGATGGTAGGTGGTCATTCCGCCAAAGAGTGGAACGGGTGATAGCTGGAAGCGACAAGTGCAATGCAACGCGTCGGAAAGTCCACATCATAACAGGAGTATGAACTTGCCTTGGGTCTGTGCTCCCGCTGGTTGAGTCGACCCGCCGCGTCGATTGAGCGAGAGGGAGAGTGGGATGCGCGTAAGGTTCTTAACACTTACTGTGGAAAAGGTGCTTTATGGATGTTCCAAAGAATGACAATCGACCGATTCACGAGATCCGACTAGGTCGCATCAAGGCTGCCATTTGGCAGAACGAGAGCGAACATGGGATCCGTCATAGCGTTTCGATCGCTCGACTCTATCGAAGTGAGGATCGTTGGCAATCAACGACCTCGTTTGGACGCGATGACATGCCACTGGTAGCCAAGGTCGCCGATCTGGCGCACACCTGGCTCTACCAACATGGCAACGATCATCGCGGAAGTAGTTCCGCCTCTGGCCAGCCAGCTGAGGGAACTGCGAAACCGGGAGATGTCAATGAACCCGTTGCTTAGCGGCAACGGTGCATTGATTGAGTAACGTCACTTACTGAAGGCAGTCGCGCGCCCACTCCCCTCTCTCCCTCTTTCTCATCGTTATCTGGGTAGAAGACTCCGTCACGGCCTGCATCGAACCAATCGCGCCCCTCGCACCGGTTCGCTGGAGGCTTGTGGCGTGCAAACCATGGTTTTCCATATCACTTGAGTATCGAACACGATGTGTTCGTCTTGAGTGACGGATTTCTACTACCGTCCGCGGCTCTCGCGATTGTGACACGGCGTCAAGGTCCGACGCCGCGGGCGTCTGCTGCTTCGCTTTCAGCGAAGACTCCACCTTGACTGTTGCCGTGTGGCCAATTGCTTGGCCGCCGACGGGCCCATCTCAACCGTTACGAAACGGCTGGAGACAGTCGGCTCCAGCAGAAAGGAGGATTGATTATGAAACGCGAAGATGTCATGCAGCAAAGTGAGTCCGCTTTGTCAGAGCTTGCCGAGTTGCTCAAAGCAGGCAAGAGCGAAAAACTGATGCAGTATCTCAATATGCTGTCAAGGTTTCATCGCTATTCGTTTGGTAACTGCATGCTGATTGCGTGGCAGAAACCGGACGCCACACTGGTGGCCGGATTCGGTCGCTGGAAGAAGCTGGGCCGGTTCGTGAGAAAGGGAGAGCGAGGCATCGCAATCCTGGCACCACTGATCGGCAAAGCGAAGGAAGAAGAGTCTGTAAAGCAAGGCGCTTCAGAAAACGAGCGGCGCATCTATGGCTTTCGGGTCGTGCACGTCTTTGACGTGGCTCAGACCGAAGGCAAGGAGCTGCCAACGTGTATTGAGGA
>JARFQX010000935.1 GCA_029287555.1 Rubripirellula sp.
CTGTCAAGGTTCATCGTTCCCCGTCAGCAGCCGCTCGGCTAATTGGTTACGTCACGGTCCAATCAGCCGTGGGCGGTCGAGATGAAGGGCCGGTGAATGAGGTCATGCGATTCGTGAGTGAACGATTGCCTTCCTTCAAGCGTCCCCGCCAAATCGTTTTGCTCGATTCGTTGCCAAAAACATCCAGTGGCAAGATTGATCGCAAACGGCTTCCCGCGCCCGGATGGCAATCCGTTGGGGAGCGGCCGTTTCGAGCGCCTCGCACGGGGCTGGAGCGATATCTCGCGGAGCAGTGGTCCGCTGACCTTGAGATTGAGCGGATTGGGATCGACGACGACTATTTTGAACTGGGTGGATCGTCGTTGCAGGCAGCGATGTTGGCCTCCCGATTGACCGACCAACTTAATCTGCGAGTCCCCACATCACTTGTGTTCGAAATGCCCAGTCTGGTGCGAACGAGTGAACGCATCGCCGAGCTGCATCGAGAAGAAATCTTGGCGCGATTCGGCCCTGAATCGGTAGAGATTTACGACGATCTCGAAGGTGACGGAAAGAGAGATCGCCAGCGGTCAGCCCATCCATTGATTGCGAATTTCGACCGCGACGATGGTACGGCGCAATCCGCCGACAGCGAGCAAGTCGCGACGCCCCTCTTTATGGTTCATCCGCCAGGCGGCATCATCGTTTGTTATCGGGATCTGGCCCGCTACATCACGCGGCGCCGACCGTTTTATGCGATTCGATCACGCGGTGTGCACGGTGACGAGACGTTGCCCGATTCGGTTGACACGATGGCCTCGGACTACGTCGAGGCGGTACGGGCAACTCGGCCACATGGCCCCTATCAACTGGGCGGGTGGTCACTTGGTGGCGTGGTTGCCTGGGAAGTCGCTCGGCAATTGATCGAGTCGGGTGATTCCGTCGAGCGACTTGTCCTTCTCGATACGGCGATTCCCGAAGGAGCGATCAGCAAAGCGTCGCAACCAACCGAGCCGAGTCCCGGTTTGGAATACGGCTTGGACTACTCGCTCAAGCAATTGGCGGAGCTACCGCCCCAAGAACAGCTGCCTCTGCTCTGGGAACACGCAAAGAGTCTAGGTGTGTTGGACGATGATACGCCCCCCGAAGTCGCGCAGCACGCCGTCGAAGACTTGAAGCATCTGTTTCACCATCATCTGAATTTGATGGGTCGACAACCGTTGGAACCGTTGCCGATCCCGATCCTGCTGATTCGGCCGCGCGAGGTTCCGGTCACCGCTGGGACGTCCAAAGATCGCGGCTGGTCCGCTTTGTCGCCGAAGGTCACGGTTGAATTCGTCGCGGGTCACCACCACAGCATGGTCAAAGCCCCGGGAGCCATTGAAATCGCGGAACTGATTGAACAGACGAGATAAGCGATCGGAACAAGACGAGACCCAGCGGACCAACACGAGCGATCAACCCGAGGCAGATGATCCACCAGGAGTCGGTGACGGCCCTCCGGCCCTGAACACCGACGCAAAGCATCTGGTTCTCTTGGAGGGTTCTCTTGGCGAACCCAGGGCCCGCATTCCGTGACGAGGCCCGACCGTTATCGATCGTCTATTTCTCCCCGCGCTCGGCCGCGGCGAAATCGCCGGCGAATCCGATGACTAACTTGTCAGGATCGATGTACTTGCGAATCGCCGCGTTGACGTCTTCGAGCGTTGCCGAAGCGATCGTCGACTCGAGAGTCGCGTGGAACTCCATCGTCCGTTCGTTGAACAAGGTCCCAAGCAGATCGCTGTTGAGCGCCGGATCATTCGAGCGACGAAGGCGGGCGGCTTGCAAATACGCTTCCTTCGCTTCGGCAAGTTCCTGCTCGGTGACCCCCTTATCGCGAATCAGTTCAAGCTCTTCTCGAATCACGCTCATCAATTCGTCTTTCTTGTTGGGGTTGGTGATCGCAGCCACCACGAAATCAACACGCTCATCCCTGGCTCTGGGAATTGTGTAACTGGCAATTCCGTACGACAGACCCTCCTGCTGACGAACACGGTTTCCGAGACGACTGCTAAGCGAACCGCTACCAAGGATGTAGTTGCCGATCTCTAAATAGGCGAACTCCGGATCTTCATCGCTGAGCCGATACTGCTGCGAAGCGCGGTAGACCGCATTCTCCTTGTCCGGCGTTTCGATGAAGTCGACCGATCCGGGAACTTCCGGGTGGGGATCGCGACCGACACGGACGTAGGGCTTGTCGCTTTCCCAGTCGGCCAGCATCGACGCGACGAGCGCCTTGAGTTCATCCGGATCGAAGTCGCCCACCGCCGACAACTCGCCCGCTTGATTCCCGAGAAACTCGTCGTGCAGGTCGCGGATCTCCTCGATCCTCACATTCCGGTACATCTCAATCTCTTCCTCGATTGAACGAACATACAGGACGTGATCCTCGGGATAGGGAGCGAGTCGCTTCTCGACGCTTCGAGCGCTCAACGCCCGCGGATCGGTCAACGATTGCTCCAAACTCGTGAGCACCTGACGGCGAATGACTTCCAACTCGCTGGAGTCCAAGCGCGGTCGTCTGAGTAACTCGCCGATCAGCTTTACAGCTTCGGGTATAAACTCGCGCTTGGTCTTAGCGGAAACCTGCAGGAGGCCAACGGTTGAGCTAACCGAAAGCTCCAAACGAAGCCGCAGCTTTTCATCTTCGAAAGCGGAGAAATCAAGTTCCTCGGTGCCTCGCGACATCAAAGCGCCGAGCAATTCCGCGGCGCCGACGCGTCCCTTGAGCGAGTCCTCATCCCCGAAACGAATGGTCAGCGTCAACGAAACCGTTTCACCCCGAGTCTTTTTGGGCAACAATGCGTACTCCATGCCGCCCACAAGCTCACCGCGCTCGGTCCGCGATTCGATCACCATCGGATCCGGATCGATCTGTTCGCCAGCCGCGATCGCCTCTCGACCGGAATAGCCGTCAAGCAAATCGGCGATGTTGGGCGTTTCAGGAATGCGAACGCGCTCCGACTTCTCGCTGGGAATGAAGAGCCCAACGGTACGGTTATTTCGGACGAAGTACTTTTCAGACGCAGCTTGAACCTGCTCACGGGTGAGCGATTCGATCTGATCTCGGAACAGGAAATAGAGCCTCCAATCCCCTTGGGCGGCCCAATCGCTGAGCGAAACGGCGATACCGGCCGTATCGCTGGCCTGGAGTTCTCGTTCCTTGAGGATTTGCTGTACGGCGCGTTCGACTTCCTTGTCGGTCACCGGCTGATCAAGGAACGAGTTTTCCATCACGTCGATGAGCGAGGCCCTCGCCTGCTCGATCGATTCATCGGCCCGAACCTCCGCGAGCGAAAAGATCAAACCCGGCTCGGCAAATGCGTACGAACTCGCATACACGCGTGAGGCAATCTCGGTTTCCACCAGGTTCTTGTAGAGTCGACCGTTGGGCTCATCGCCGAGCACATACACGAGCGCCTTGGCCGCTGCGTAATCCGGGTGGCTGCCGGCGGGAATGTGATAGGCGGCGCCGACCAGTTGCACTTCGCCGACACGGCGAACGACCACGGTCCGCTCGCCGTCCTGGGCCGGCTCGGTGGTGTAGGTGTCATCAATCGGCGTCTCAGGAATGTCGAGGGAGCCGAAGTAAGTGTTGAGATAATCGAGGGCCTCGTCGGTTTCGAACTTACCCGCAACGATGACCATCACGTTATCGGGACGGTAGTACTTTCGATAGAATTTCCGCAACTTGACGATCGGCACGCGTTCGATGTCGCTTCGATTTCCGATCGTGGTTTTCCCGTAATTGTGCCATTCGTAAGCGGCCGCCTGCATCCGTTGCAGCATGACTCGGAACGGCGAGTTCTCCGACTGTTCGAACTCATTGCGAACCACCGTCATTTCCGATTCGAGGTCTTCGCCAAGGATCTTGCTGTTGAGAAGACGGTCCGCCTCCATGCGAATCGCGAATTCAAGATTGTCGCCCACCGCCGGCAACGTCTCGTAGTAGTTCGTGCGATCCATCCAAGTGGTACCGTTCATCGAACGACCCGCACCACGATCCTTCAAGGCTTTGGGAATATCCGGGTGGGTCGGCGTTCCTTTGAACAGCATGTGCTCGAGCAGGTGGGCCATGCCGGCTTCGCCGTAGCCCTCGTGCCTCGATCCGACGAAGACCGTCATGTTGACCGTCACGACATCCTTGCTCGGGTCGGGAAACAGCAACACTCGGACTCCGTTCTCCAAGCGATACTCGGAAATCCCTTCGACTTCAGTAACTTTCATGACCTTTCCATCCGTTTCCTGCGCGTCCGATGCTTGAACCGACTTGGACTCCTTACCAGCCGAAGGCTCATCCTGACCTCGCGCCGTTGGGACCAGGACGAGCAGGGATCCGAGCAGCATCGTGAAAATTATTCGATGCACAATTGGGAGCGAATTGTGACTCGCGGGTTGAACTGGCGTCTGAAGCACTGCCATACTCCTTTCGGGGTGTCGTCGACCTTTCGTTGACGCGATTGTAGCGTGGGTCGTCACCACCGATAACAGGACACATTTGGAAGAAGCGGAAACGACCGTGAGCGAAAACACGTCAAACGAGGAAGCGTCGTCCGCCGGTCGCTGGGTCGCCGTGGCAACCAGCGATGCGGTCCAAGAGGGAGCCGCCCTCGAGGTGATTGCCGGCGATCAAGTCCTGGCGATCTTTCGCAATTCCGGCGTGCTCTACGCACTGGATGGAATGTGCGCCCATCAAGGCGGTCCGATTGCCCAGGGCGAGGTCGCCAATGGCTGCGTCACCTGCCCCTGGCACGGGTGGCAGTACGAACTCAACTCGGGGATCCAGACGATCAACCGCCAACCGCTTCAAAGGACATTTCCCGTCCGCGAAATCGACGGCCGAATCGAAGTCCAGCTGTAGACAGACCTTCTCCGCACGTCCCTTTTCCACATTTCCGTACGCAACCGCTCAATCCACGGGGAAACCTCGTTTTCTCAGCAGGGCGGTCGTATCGACGTCGCGACCTCGGAACTTTCGAAAGCCGTCGGCCGGATCGATGGTGTCACCGACGCTCATCACGTTTTCATGAAGGCTCTTGGCGACGTCGGGATCGTAGAAACTTCCCGCTTCGTCGAATCGTTCTGCCGCGTCGGCGGTCAAGGCATCGGACCAAAGATAGCTGTAGTAACCCGCCGAGTAGGCGTCGCCGCTGAAGATGTGCATGAACTGAGGAGTGCGATGTCGCATCGGAATCTCCTTCGGCATCCCCATCTCGGCCAACGTTTCCCGCTCGAAGGCGTCCGGGTCGATATCAACGTCACCCGCCAAATGAAGCTTCATGTCGATCAGGGCGCTGGCGAGGTACTCAACGGTGTCAAAGCCCTGATTGAACTTCGACGCCTTGTTGATCTTGTCGAGCAACGCCTGCGGCATCGGCTCGCCTGTTTTGTAGTGAACGGCAAACCGATTCAAAATCTCGGAAGTCTCTAGCCAATGCTCGTTCAACTGCGAGGGAAACTCGACGTAGTCACGTGCCACGTTCGTTCCCGATTGCGATGGATAGTTCACCTTGGACAGCAGTCCGTGCAGGGCGTGTCCGAACTCATGAAACAAAGTGACGGCGTCATCCCAGGAGATCAGGACCGGCTGTCCCTCGGCACCCTCGATGAAGTTGGAATTATTCGAGACGATGGTCGTGATCGGTTTCTCGATGTTTTCCTGGGCCCGATAGTCGGTCATCCAGGCACCGCTCCGTTTTCCCTCGCGCGCATAGGGATCGAGATACCACAATCCGACATGGTTGCCATCGGCATCGGTCACCTCCCAGACGGTCACGTCGGGATGGAACACGGGCACACCCGTGATCGGTTTGTACTGCAGACCGTACAACTTCGTCGACGCCCACATCATCGCCTCGATCAATTTTTCCAGTTGCAGGTAAGGTTTGACCTCGTTGAAGTCGAGATCGTATTTTTCCTTGCGGACCTTTTCGGCGTAGTAGCGATAGTCCCAAGGTGCGATGGTGATGCCGGCCTGTTCGCGGTCGGCGATCGCCTGCATGTCGGCGACCTCCTCTTCAACGCGGGCGAGGGCTTTGGGCCACACCTTCATCATCAAGTCCATGGCAGCCTCCGGCTTCTTGGCCATGGTCGGTTCCATCCGCCAATGGGCATGCGTTTCGTATCCCAGCAGTTTGGCCCGGGCGGCGCGCAACTTCAGGATCTCGGAGATGATCTTGTTGTTGTCAAACTGGTCGCCGTTGTCACCGCGGTTGTAGTAATTGCGCCAAACCTTTTCGCGCAAGTCCCGGTTGTCGGCGTAGGTCAGGAAGGGATCCATGGAGGACCGGGTGTTAGTGACGGCCCATTTGCCGCCTTGGTTTCCACGCTCTTCGGCTGCCGCGGCCATCGCGGATACGACGCTTTCGGGAAGCCCCGCCAGAGCCGCCTCGTCGTCGATCCAGGTGACGTAGCCCTTTTCATCCTCCAGAACGTTTTGACTGAAATCCGTAAAGAGCCGGGCGAGGCGAGTGTTGATCTGCGACAGTCGTGCTTTCTGGGCCGCGTCGAGCTTGGCGCCCTTGCGCAAAAAGGTCTTGTAGCGGTCATCCACCAAACGCCTTTGAGCAAGATTCAGCTCGCCGTTGGTCATCGCCTCGCTCTCGTAGACTTCAGCGATTCGGGCAAACAGCTTTTCGTTCTGGTAAATCTTGTCCTCGTGTTCCGAAAGCTTCGGCACGATCGCTTTCTCGATGTCGGGAATCGCTCCCAGATTCAAGTTGGACGTGTAAACGAAGAAGATCGACGCGAGGCGATTCAAGGCTCGCCCGGAATCCTCCAAGGCGACGATGGTATTGTCGAACGTCGGGGGCTCCGGATTATTGGCAATCGCCTCGATCTCCTCCTCGGCCATCGCAATCGCGGCTTCGAAGGCAGGCAAAAATTCCTCTTCCCGCACCAGATTCCACGGCGGCACTCCGCCGTAGGGCCCCGGCCACGCTTGCAACAAAGGTGAATCAATTGCCATCTTTTCTGAGTTTCCTTTCTCTTGACTGTGACCAAAATTCGGAACCACGGCGAAAGTCATCGCCATCGTCCAATGAACCAGGTATCGCCGCATCATCTTCATCATCCGGGGTAAGTTCCTTCGGCAGCCGCACCGATGCATCGGGCCGGCAATGCCCTTCCGCTCCAAAAAAAGACCGTCAACGGAGGGCTCGGGCCGTCAGTTTACAACAATTCTGCTATTTCGCGTTGTTACCTGCGGTCGCCCAGTTCAAGCTTCCAGTTGGTACCTCGCCCGGTGGGCTGAAATTGCAGCGACGCCAGACCGGCGATTAACTGCGACTGGTCCTCGTCGACAACAGTCTCGACCGAGAGAATATTCCTTCGAGCCGCCGCCTGAATCGACGCACCCAACAAGTAGACTTCGGAGGGTTCAAGTTTCCCACGCTGTTGGGCCTCGCCCAGATCCGCGATCATCAGCGACGGATTCATGACCTGGGCTTCCGGGTCGCTCAGCCAGAAGTTGACCTCCGCCAAGACTTGGCCGGCGCGATCGA
>JARFQX010000759.1 GCA_029287555.1 Rubripirellula sp.
GTGACTCGATGGATCCGAGTGAGGACGCGAATCACATCGTCGTAGCGGGCGGGTTTGCGATAGCGGCAATCAATCCGAACGACGACGACCAACTGCCCCGCCTCCTCCATTTGACGGTAACAACCGCCCGAGGCTCGAAGCAGCTCGGTGCGACCGATTTCAAAGAACTTCAGGTAGTTCGAATGGTGGACAAAGCCCATCGGGTCCACCTCGTCGTAGCGAACCCGCAGCTCGATGGTGTGTTCCCGCATGAATGGCCTGCCCTGAAAATCTGTTGCGAGGAGTGTCTGGTGCAGCGGCGTTTCGCCCTCGTCTTGCCGATGCGATCTTCGATTACGATGTTAGAATTCCGGCTCGGCCCGAGTAAATCGGTGGACGCTTTCGGACAAGCAAGCGGTTATGATGGTCAAGGGCGTTGGCGTCAAACAGGCCCGATTTCCCTGATTCCATATCCACCGATGACGCGGTAACCGGCAGCCATCACGAGAACGATCGATGAGCCTCGAAGCGAAAAGCGATCGCCGGCACGGATATCTCTGGTTCGACGTTCGTGGCGTGCTCACGCCCGACAATCTCGTTGAATTGGCCGGCCGGATTCGGCGTGAGTGCGACTCGGCTGGAATTCACGGCGCGATCGTTGACTGCAGCGGGTTGCGCGGCGGGCTGGATCCGGGCACGCTCTATTTTGCCGTTCAAGAGTGCGTGAAGTTGTGGGGCCCCAAGACCCACGTCGCCTACATCAATCCACCCAAGGAATGGGTCCCGGCAGACGATCAATTCAGTCGCGACGTGGCCCACAACTACGGAGGCTCCCTGGAACTCTTCAACTCCGCCGAGGAAGCCGTCGCCTGGCTCAACGACCGGATCAGTGGCTGAATTTTTGAGAGTTGCTCACCGAAATGCGCCCCGAACAGGCGAGTTTCCCGGCCTGCGGAAGTATATGATGGAAGGGTAAGCTTCGGTCGCCGCCGGGAGATGAATCAAATTGCGGTTCCTCTGTAAGAATTGCGGATTTCCCGCGACCGTCCTAGTTGGCGTACCCTTGGTTGAGGCAGTTTGCAACAAGTGCAGACGGCCGCTAGAGTTGTCAGCCGACGAGCGCCGAGTCGGACGCTACGAACTGCTCGAAAGCATTGGATCGGGCGGATATGGAACAGTTTGGAAGGCAAAGTGCGACGACTCCGAAGACTGTTACGCGCTCAAATTAATTCGAAAGAGCTCGTTCTCGGAAGACGATCGGATTCACTTACTTCGTCAAATCCGCACGTCCCAGCATCTCGAACATCCGCGAGTCGTTGGCGTCCAAGACTTCGGTGAAGCCGACGATTATTGGTTCTCTGTGAGCGATTTCGTTGAGGGAGTGCCTTTGGGAACTTGGGAAAAGCAGCATCATCCTGACCCCAATTGTTCCGCGATGCTCTGCGCCGAGATTGCGGACGCCGTCCACTACATCCACGGCAGAGGCCTGGTTCACCGCGACCTGAAACCGGGAAACATCATCATTGACCTGGAGGGCCGTCCCAACCTCATTGATTTTGGGCTCTCCAAATGCGAATCGGACGCGGATTTGATGGCGATCGAACGATATCGTGCTGCTCGCGAGTCAATGCAACGGTGTCGTGCGGGCAGCCGCGCGGCATTCCTCGGGACTCCCGCCTACATGTCACCCGAGCAGGCAAGCGGCAACTCGTTTCACGCCTCAGCCCAGAGCGACGTTTACTCGCTGGGGATAATTCTCTATGAATTGCTCTGCGGAAGGCGGCCTTTTGCCGCGACAGGCCGGGCCCTGGTCCGAAAGATTCTTGCCGGTCGACCTCGCCGGCCTAGTAGACACCGCCATAATATTTCCTGGCAGTTGGATGCGATTTGTCTGAAGGCGATCGCTAGAAGACCGGAGGACCGATACGCCACCGCTGCGGATTTCGCGGACGATTGCCGAAATGCCGTCGCTGGTCAACCTGTAAATGCTAAACCGCTTCGCTGGTCATTTTGGCGATGACTGATGCGAGGAATATATTTTGCCTTGCGAAGTGAACACGTGTGCTCATGAGAGATAATTACCCGTCCCCGCCAGATTCAGGCATTCGGATTCCATGCGATTCGGACCGTGGGATACCCAGAATCTTGGTTCCCCAGATCGTCGTCGAAGGAGTTAGCAAGAACTACGGGGCCTCCCGCGTCGTCGATAACTTGAGTTTCGAAGTGGCTGGCGGCCAGATCCTTGGACTCGTGGGACAAAATGGCGCCGGAAAGACGACCACACTTCAGATGCTGGCCGGAATCACGCGCCCCACAACCGGAAGTGTGCGAATAGCGGGGCACGATTTGCGCAAATCACCGATCAATGCCAAAAAGTCGCTTGGATACATCCCCGACAGTCCGAGATTGTTTACGGGATTGACCGTGTGGGAACATCTGGCATTTGCGGCGGCGACTTATGGAGTGGAGGATTTCCGACCCAAGGCCGAATCGTTGCTCGCGCAGCTCGAACTCAACGACAAGCGAAATGAACTCGCGCAGAATCTATCGCTTGGCATGAGACAAAAGGTCTCCATCGCTTGTGCCTACCTGCATAATCCGAAGGTGCTGTTATTCGACGAACCCCTGACTGGATTGGATCCGAACGGCATTCGCATTCTGACCGATTCGATGCGAAGGCTGGCGGCGGAGGGCGCCTCCATTATCATTAGTTCGCATTTGCTGAAGGTCGTGGAGGATCTCTGCACAGATTTATTGTTACTCAATAATGGGAAACGCGTCGCCTTCGGTCGCCTCGAGAGCGTCGTTGGCGGATGCGCCGCCTCAGGCGCAGCTTCTGGACTTGAGGACGTTTTCTTCGCAATCACGCGTGACGGTGGCTAAACGTGACGGTTGCGTTGGCTAGCGAGCGACTCATGAATCGGCGAGGGATCTGAATGGAATTAGCTCTCTTTCAACTGCTTGCTCTACGACTACGAGGAGGGTTGCGAACCCGTCTTCAGCAATTGCTCAGCGTGCGCGGGTTGGTCTATTTTTGCATTTCCTGTTTTGTACCTCTCATTATTTGGATCGGGCTTCACCGTCTGAGCGCATCGACTCTCAACCTTTCCATCGCGACATCGGTCCAGTTGGAAACCTTCATGGTGCTGGGACTGGTTGCGGCAACCTTGCTTCCGCTCCTGACGGCATCATCGCCAGCCTTTCACTATTCTCCGGAAGAGGTCCAATTTCTGCGTGCGGGACCTTTCAGTCGTCAGTCCTTGGTCCTTTACAAAATCTTTTCGGCGGCTTCGGGGGCGGCACTCACCGGGTTGATTCTGGCGTCGGCAACTTTCTTCGCGCACGGCCGTTTCCCGACCTCGGTTTTCTTTGGAACGCTGCTGACCCTACTATTCGTGCGGTTGAGCAGTGCCACAGTTCGCAGCGCGTGGCGACTGTTTGCGCAGATGCGGCTGTTTTCCAGTCTGCCGCAAGTCAGTTCGCTCTTGCTCGCCTGCACCCTCGGTTTGTTGGCTTGGCTGTTGCTGGCTTCTTTCGGCGGTAGCCTTGTGGAAGCGTTGCTGGCGTTCTGCGAGACGCCGACTGGCGAATTCTTGCTGCTTCCTTTTAAAGCGTTTGTGCGAGTGACACTTGCCGACCGGATGTTTCCCGATTTGATTCTCTGGTCAGCCTTCGCAGTGGCGATCAATCTGTTTCTGCTGCTCTTGCTGCTTCGACTCGATAGCGTGATCGACTCGTGTATGGAGGATGAGCCGAGTGAGAACAGGTCAAGCGAACTTCAATCTTCGGGCGATCTTTTGGTTTCTTCCTCGGCCGCCGTCACACAGTTGTTACCGTATCGCTTTGGCGGCGTCGGACCGATCGTCTGGCGACAACTTGTCCGGGCGCGGCGTTCGGCAGGTACCGCGCTGCTTGGATTGACAGTCCTAGCGATTTTGGGCGGGCCGATTCTGGTGCAAGGATTGTCTGGTTACCCCGCTTTAACCCGGATTGGAATCGCGGTTACGTTCGCGATTTTTGTCCTTCCAAAGACGATGACGTTCGATTTTCGAGGCGATGCCACCTCGCTGTCTTGGTTGAAAGGACTTCCGCTCCGCGCTGACTCGATTGCCCTGGGTCAGCTTATGACCCCGGTAATCCTCACCAGTTGCATCGAATTACTGTTCCTGGGTAGCACGATTTGCCTGTTGGACGAGTCGTCCTACCACAAGTTGTTGGCGCTCGTGCCGTTTGTACTTCCGTTTAACCTACTGCTCTACAGCATTGAAAATGGGACGTTCCTTCTCGTGCCGTTTCGGGTAATGCCGACAGGACGAATCGATTTTGAGTTTTTTGGGAGGTCAGTGTTCGAAGTTCTGACCAAGATGCTCTTACTATCGCTGATGATTGCAGTCTCTGCCCGCGCGGGTCGACTCGTCAGCTCCATGGCGAACGAATCCGCTTTTGTCTTCTACGCGACGACTTGGCTTGCACTCAGTTTCGCGGCCGCGCTCGCCGTATGGATTGTCGCTCTAATCTTCAAGCGATCGGAACATCCATCCGATGTCTTGCCGCAGCCCGAGTAATCAAGTGGGCGCATTCCCAAAGTAGCCTTCCCAGGCAAGGTCCATGACATCGTCGGTCAGCTGGAGTGGCTTCTGATGGAGCCTGCATATGTCGCGAGCTCGTTCAATCAAGTCTCGCGGCTCCGAGGCGCGGAGCTCTCTCGACTCGCGTTTGTAGCGTTCAAGAATCGTCTTGATCCTCTCATCGGAGGCTTCCGTCCCCGCCGAACTCGCATATCGCTTAAAGATCTTCGCATAACTTTCCGCGTCAGGTTTGTCCATGAACAGCCGATACCCCATACGACGCAAGAACGCGGGATCCGCCACATCGCTGACTTGCAAGTTTGTTGCCACGATCAACATCAGCTTGAAGGGAATCTGGATCTTCTGGCCAGTATGCAATGTCAAATGGTCAATTTGGTTTTCGAGCGGCACGATCCAGCGGTTCAACAACTCGTGAGGTTCAATGCGCTGACGCCCAAAATCGTCGATCAGGAACGTCCCACCATTCGCTTTCAAGTGAGGCGGAGACTCGTAGAAGCGCATCGACTGGCTGTAAGCCAAATCGAGCTCATCCATCGTCATTTCCCCACCAGCTACCAGAAATGGACGCTTGATCAGAATCCAACGACGGTCGATCTTTCCGGAGTTTGAGTCATCCGTTTCAACGGCCTCATGAACTTCGGGATCATAAATTCGTATGATTGAATTGTCGATGGCGATGCAATGTGGTATCCAAAGATCACCTTCGAAGACTTGATGGAGCATTCGGCCTAGACTGGTCTTGCCGTTGCCCGCGGGACCAAAAAGGAAGAGGCTTCGGGCCGAAAGAGCAGCCAGCGCGGCAATCTGAACGGAGTGTTCGGGTAGAACGAGACCGCTGATGGCCTCTCGCACTTCGTCAAGCATCAACTGCGGGCGAGAGTCGTGCTGAAGATGCAGTGCGTCTGTGTAAGCCTTGAGCGACACCGGCGCGGGACCAACGTAACCGCAGATTTCAAAGGACCGTGCCGCAGCCTGATTGCCTCGATCGGTCACCGCATAGCGATAACTGAAAGGTCCTTCTTGACCAAGTACCTCGATAAGATGGTCCTGTTTGAGACTCCAATAAAGATGCTCCGTTAGCTGCAACGGTAGGTGAAGCCGTTCGGCAGCCCACTGAGTCGTGAAACGGGGCACCGTACTCGAGAGCTTCAACGCCATATCTCGCAACACGGTCTCGGAAGTGCCCGTCTTTTCCACACTCTCCGGAACCGGCGGAAACAACTTTCCCTCGAGATTGACCAATGGAGCACCGTCGGGACTAACCCGAGGTTTTGCCGCACTCTGTTGGTCAGACGAATAACTCGAATCCATACTCAAGACGAATCTCCTCTACTCGACCAGTATCAGCGGGGTAAAGACGGTGGTTCCCTCGCCGATCTGCTCGTCGTAATCGCCGACGCCACCAATGAGGGTTGCCTCGCAAAGCTGGAGGCTCAGGTGTTTAAATTCCAGGTTGCCCGTCAGCTCCGCGTGCATCACCCGAACACCCGCCACCCCAACCAGATCAAACTGCGCGTTGTTTCCCGGATTGTAAAGCGAATCAAAAAGAAACACCGCTCGGCAC
>JARFQX010000761.1 GCA_029287555.1 Rubripirellula sp.
TCGTCATGCGACGGCTCATAGTCGGACGACTGATCGCCCTGGCGAGACCTGCCTCCACCTCCGCCGGAGGGCCCGCCGAGCATTTGCATTCGCTCGCAAACCACCCTCAGCTTGCTCCGCTTTTGTCCGTCCGTTTCCCAGGTATCCAGCTTGAGGCGTCCCTCCACGAGGATCGGGGAACCCTTGCCGAGATACTCGCTGGCGACCTCGGCCGTCCGTCCCCACAGGGTGACATCGACAAAAGTCGTCTCGTCGACCCATTCGCCGCTGGAGTTCTTGCGTCGATCATTGACCGCCACACCCACATCGGTCACGGCGGTGCCTCCCGGGGTGTACTTCAACTCAATATCCCGGGTCAGATTTCCGACCAGAATCACTCGGTTGAAACTTGCCATTTCATCACTCCCGTTGGATTGAGTCTTGAAGCAAATGACCGCCCACGGCTCCGCTACTTAAGCCTCAACCGCGACCTGCTTGTCGGCACCGGCCTCTGCGTCGTCGGAAGCACTCTCGGATTCGGCGTGTGACGAGAGCCTCACCGACTCACCACGCGCATTGGCCAGGATGGGTTCAATCAGACGGGGCTCGAGCTTGATCGTCAAATGGCGCAGCACCGGCTCGCACAAGGCCAAGGCTCGGTCGAGCTTGGTCATGTCGACGCCCTCCATTTCGAAGTACGTCAACCAGTAGGTGCCCTTGATGTGTTTGTCGATTGGATAGGCCAGTTTCTGTTCCATCCACAATCGATTCACCAATACATTGCCACCGGCCTCGGTGACCATATCGCTGATCGTCTTGCTGACGCCGCCAGGATCGCGTGCGTACTGGTTGCTGTCCAGAATCAATAGCGTTTCGTAAGTGTTCTTTGCCACGATTGAAGGGTCTCTCAGTCTTGGAACTGCTACGTTTTGTCTTGTTTCTTTCATTCTTGCCGGGACGCGGTGTTTCCGTCACGGTGTTTCCGTCACGGTGTTTCCGTTTCCCGACAATCCGTTGATGTTTGTTAGCCGCCAGGCCGATCCGATGACTTGCCCGCTGCTACGAGGCTCATCCTGATTGTGGCCCGACTCTAACCATTCGTTTCACCGTCCTCTCCCGAGGGATTGGACTTCGCTGCGTCAACCGCGGTGTCGCGTCCACGATTGTCACTTCGTTTGTCTCGCTTCTTGCCTGCCCCGGGATCTGCGTTGTATCGGTTCATCACGTATCCGATGCCGTGAAGGGACCAATCTAACGCTCCGGAAGCTGCCCTCGAGATCGCCTGTTCGATATCAGGTTGTTCGCTCGGTGCAAACTTGCCCAGGACGTAATCGGCCGCTTGCCATCCTTGTGGTGGTCGCCCGATTCCAATTCGCAGCCTGGCAATTTGATCGGTTCCCAGGTGACGAATGATATCGGCAAGTCCTTTCTGGCCGCCTGCCGAACCTCCAGGTCGAAATCGAACTCGCCCCGGTGGTAAATCGAGATCGTCGCAAATCACCAGTACGTCTTCAGGGGACAGTTTATAGAAGTCACACGCTTTTCGCACGCTCTTTCCACTGGCATTCATGTAGGTCTGCGGGCACAAAACCACCAGTTTCTCACCTGCAAGACCCTCGGCGACCTCACCCTCGAAGCGACTTCTGACCGTGTCGGCATGGATCATCGCCGCGACCTTCGAGGCGACCATGAACCCGATATTGTGCCGTGTTTGCTCGTAACGACGACCTGGATTGCCCAGCCCTACGATCAACTTCATGGTCGTTCAGCTTCATGGCCGCCGCAATTCACCGCATCACCGTCAACAAAGCTCCCGATGGACGCTCAGTCTTCTCCCTCCTCTGTGCTCTCACCACCTTTGGAAATCAATTCCGGTTCCTCTCCGGCACCCTCCTCGCCGACTTCCTCAAGCTGCTCCTTCGGCTCTTCGACGTGGGCGACCACCGTCTCGGGCGGTGTGACCAACTCGACGCCCTCGGGCAACTCCAAGTCTCCGGCGGTGAGGTGTCCCCCGATGTGCAGATCCGACACATTCAGAACGAGCTGATCGGGGATTTTGCCGGCGGGACAACGAATATCGACCGCGTGCAGATTCTCGAGCAAAACGCCTCCCTCTCGCAGTCCGGCCGCCTCGCCTTGCTGGTAAATCGGCACCGTCACCTCGACCAATTCCTTGAGGTTGACTCGCACGAGATCCAAATGCAGCACCTCAATCCCTAGCGGATCATACTGAACCTCTCGCACCAAAGCCGTATCTTTGACGTCTCCAGTCAAGGTCACCGTCTGGCTGTGGTGCCGCAGCATGGCTTGCACCTGGGTCTCGGAAACCGAAAGGTGGGACGTTTCCTCCCCGTGACCGTAAAGAACCACAGGGACCCGACCGGCCTGCCTCAACCGCCGTGATGCGGCCGTTCCCATCTTTTCTCGATTCTCGACTTCAAGCACGTCGGCCATCGACTTTACCCTACCCAAACACTGCTATTTGACTTGTTTTCGCCATCCAAACAATCACCGTGGGCAGCACTGCTGCTGCCGCGGCGAAGCGGCTAAGTATGGCGTAACAACCCGGTTCCGCAAGGCCAAAGGCGAACCCAATTCATGACTGGGCGCACGCGTTGCCCGCTCGCCGCCCGACCCTTCCGTTTTCCGACACCATGAATGGCGGGTGGCCCCCAGCCACCCCGGAGGAGCCAGCGGGATGATCGGACGACAAAGCCGCACGCAAAAGCGATTTGCCCAGTCGCGGCTTACCGATAGAATGGGTTAGTCCTCCAACTACCCTTCAATGCGCGTAAGTGCAGACTGCCCGATAACTTGGGGCAATTTGCATGCATTGACCCGCCCAGTCCCCCCCTTGATTCATTCGGTTGCGACGATTCGCAGTGTCCGACGCAACTTCGCAGTGCCCGACACAACGGAGCCAGTCGGCCGGTATTTGCCTGAGTGCAATCGCCACCGTGGATCTCGCGAACGCACATCTTCTATGAAAAGCATTCTTCTCTCCTGGATCGGCTCGGTCTGCCTAGTGACTTCTCTCGGCGTCGCCCGAGGCGCCGAGACCGCCGAATCGATGAGGAAGCGTGGCGAGGAGATTTACCGACAGGCGTGCCTGGACTGTCATGGCGAGAACGGAGAAGGGGTCGAAGATCAGTATGCCGATCCGCTGGTCGGGGACTTGACCGTTGGGGGCCTCAGCGAACTGATCGCCGAGACGATGCCGGAAGGAGATCCGGAGGATTGTGTTGGTGAAGACGCCGAGGCCGTTGCCCACTACGTCCACTACAACTTCTACAGCGACGCCGCCCAAGTTCGAAATCGACCACCTCGCGTCTCCCTGGCGCGACTTACCGGAGAACAACTGCGGCAGAGTCTGGCGGATCTTTACGGTCACTTTGAGGGCGACGCGTGGGTTGAAGACAAGACCGGCGTTGAAGCGGATTACTTTGATGGAAGTCGCTGGTCGAAAGACAAGTTAAAGATCGAGCGAATCGATCCGGTGATTGATTTTGACTTTGGCAAAGAAAGTCCAGGGGAAGGGATTGGTGCCGAAGCCTTCTACGTTCTATGGTCGGGCTCGCTGAGGGTTGAGCGTTCAGGTCGTTACGAGCTTGTTCTTCGCAGCACGTTATCTTGCATGCTGAAGTTTGGCGCGCGGGACCGTGAATTAGTCAACAACCACGTTCAATCGGAAGGCAAGGAAGAATTCCGCCGTTCGATCTACCTGACGGCAGGTCGGGTCTATCCTTTCACACTCGAGTTCATCCAACGCAAGCGAAAGACCGAGCAGCCGCCGGCCAGGATTTCGCTCTCGTGGGTTCCGCCGGGCGGCGTGGAAGAGATCATTCCGAATCGGAATCTCGTGCCTACCAGAATGCCCTCGACCTTCTCGCTGCAGACCAAGCTTCCACCCGACGATCGGAGCTACGGCTACGAGCGGGGCACGTCGATCAACCGCCAATGGGACACATCAACGACGGAGGCCGCCGTCGAGTTCGCCGAGACTGCGATCACCGAACTCTATCCGCGTTACCGCCGCCACCACCGCGACGAGCCAGACGAGAATCGCGCGAAGCTTCGCGGCTTCTTGGAGGAAATCGTTGCGACAGCTTTCCGGGGGCCGCTCGACGAGCCCACACGCAAGCGTTACATCGACAACCAACTTGAGCTGGCCGAAGACGATGGGGAGGCGATCAAACGTTCGCTGTTGATCTCCCTCAAGTCGCCACGATTCCTCTACCCCTCATTGGATGCGGACCGTCGTGCGAGCCAGCGGATCGCCAATCGGCTCGCTCTGTTTCTTTTCGATTCCTTGCCGGCCGATGAGTGGCTGCTGAAGCAGATCGAACAGGACAAATTGGTTGACGAATCGTCGGTGGATCAGGCGGCGCGCAAGATGGTTCGTGACTATCGCTGCCGCGCCAAGCTACGATCATTTCTTCTCAACTGGTTTGACTTGGCCGAGGCGGAGGAACTAAGCAAGGACCAGGAGTTGTTCCCTGGCTTCGACGCAGCGCTCGTGCAAGATCTTCATCATTCGTTTGATGCTTTTGTGGATGCCGTTGTGTGGAGTGAGGGAAGCGACTTCCGTCAACTTCTCCAGGCCGACTGGACGATGACGAACAAGCGGCTGGAAAGTTTCTATGGATCATCTTGGGCACCGGCCGACTCCAATGCGTCGGACGGGAATCGCTCGGTCGTCAAGCGTTCGGTCAACGATGGGGATGTGCACGTCGGCGCGCTAACCCACCCGCTGTTGCTGAGTCATTTGTCGTATCACCGGACCAGCTCACCCATTCACCGCGGCGTTTTCTTGACGCGTTACACACTCGGCCGTGTGCTGCGTCCGCCGAACGCGGCCTTTACACCCCTAAATCCCGACTTGCACCCGAATCTGACGACGCGACAACGTGTCGAGCTGCAAACGGGCGAAGTCAATTGTCAGGTCTGTCATCAGAAGATCAATTCGCTGGGCTTCGCACTGGAGAGTTTTGACGCGACCGGCCGATTCAGGGAAACGGAACGCGAGCAACCGATCGATGCCAGCGGCAGCTACGTGACTCGCGCCGGCGAGCAAATTGAATTTCGTGGCGCCAGGGAACTCGGTGACTTCCTTGCCTCGAGCGAGGACTGTCACCGGGCCTTTGTCGAGTCCGCCTTTGAGCACTTCGTCAAGCAACCGATCGCCGCCTTCGGTGCTGACGTGTCGGATCGGCTGACTCAGTCGTTTCGAGAAAACGGCTTCAACATTCAAGAATTGATCGTGTCGATCGCCAAGATCGCCGCGACCCCGCCTACGGCCCCCCCCAGCACTTAGACCTGACCGCTACCGGTATCATGGTTTAGCATCAACCAGTTCGAGCCCACCTTTAACCTCCCGCCCCACCCTTTCACCTCTCACCTTGGACCCACCAGAAATGAACACGAAGGCCAACCAGTCCGGAACGACCAGCATGAAAGCTTCGCGACGACAATTCATTCGTGACCTCGGCGTGAGTGCTGCTGCAGCAAATTTTCTACTCGCACTGCCAAGTCTTGGCTGGGCCGCAAGTGGCTCTCGCAAGCAGCGAGTGGTTTTCGTCTTCAGCCCCAACGGCGTGATCCCCAAGCACTTCTGGCCCGAGAACGAAGGCGAGCATGGTGAGCTAAAGCGAATCCTCGCGCCGCTCGAACCGTTCAAGAACCAGCTGCTAACGCTGCAAGGCCTTGATAACCGCATCAAGGGTGATGGCGATGGACACATGCGGGGCATCGGGTGCTTGTTGACCGGTGTTGAGTTGTTTCCGGGGGATGTCCAGGGCGGTTCGGACACACCGGCGGGATGGTCGATGGGCATCTCGATCGACCAGCACCTGAAGAACAAGTTGCAAGCCGATCCGAGCACCCGGACGCGGTTTGGCTCGCTGGAATTTGGCGTGATGGTTCCCGATCGGGCCGATACCTGGACACGATGGTCCTACGCGGGCCCCAACCAGCCGGTTGCACCCATCAGTGATCCGTACCAGATGTTCAACAAGCTGTACGGCCAAAAGCAGAATCGAGCGATGCTTGCCAGTGTGCTGGACGATCTCGCCGAGGACTTCAAGAAAGTTGAGTCACTTGTCAGCCCGGAAGATCGGCACATGTTGCAGCAGCACGTCGACATGGTGCGTTCGATCGAGGTCGAGTTGCAATCCGAGATGCAACACGCCGAGAAATCCGACCAGGCTGGTCACGCCGTCCCGGAACTGGCACCCAACGTTGAGATCGACAACGACAACATGCCACAGCTGACGCGAATGCAAATGGAGCTGCTAGTCAACAGTCTTGCAAGCGATTTCACTCGCGTGGCGACGTTCCAGATCACCAACAGCGTGGGCAACGCCAAGATGCGGTGGCTCGAGATCGACGAGGGGCACCACTCAATTTCGCATGAACCGGATTCGAACGAGGAGGCCTACGAGCAGTTGATTCAGATCAACACCTGGTACTGTGAACAGATCGCCTACCTCGCCAAGCGACTGGCCGAGACACCCGAGCCGGGCGGCGACGGCTCCATGCTCGATCACACGACCGTCATCTGGACCAATGAATTGGGCAAAGGGAATTCGCACACGCGAAACGATATTCCGTTCGTGATGGTCGGCGGCGGACTGGGATTCCAGACCGGCCGGGCCGTGAAGTTCAATCACGCGCCCCACAACCGTCTGCTGCTGAGCATCACCGAGGCGATGGGGCACCCGGAAAAGAGCTTCGGCAATCCCGATTTCTGCGGCGACGGCGCGCTGACCGGCCTGATTTAAGATCGGCTCGCCCCAACGGCACGCCCCAACCGCGCCACGATCCCAACCGCGCCACGATCCCAACCGCGGCGAGCACGGATCGTGTTTGCATGCGCTTAGGCTTGGGCTGCCTCATTGATCCGGTACATCTCGCGCCACGGCAGCTGAATACCACCGTCAATGGTCAGCGTGCTGCCGGTGATGTACTCATTGTCCGGGTCGCAAAGGAAGACGGCGCCACGCCCGATCTCTTCCGGTT
>JARFQX010001032.1 GCA_029287555.1 Rubripirellula sp.
GCCGTGGCGGCAGCCCTACCTTGCTGTGAGCGTGCCCGTGACGGTCATCTCATAATCACCGGCTGCCAAATCCGTGAAGGTTTCCTCGATAAACCTGACATCCAGCAGGAACGACGCTGCGCCAGCCCGGTCCGACTCCGCCGTTACGGCGACGTTTTCAGTGCCCGTCGCATAATTCGTCTGCGCCGCACCAAGGGTCACCGTCCAGGCATTGCCGCTGGCAATACTCAGGCCCAGCGAAGCATCTCGTTTGTAGGAAGTGTTAGCGGTATGCGTAAATGCCTGATCTGTTTCGAACGAAACGAAAGCCCCGGCCGCATTGTTCGAGGTGACCAACCAAGTCTGAGGGGGGAAGATCTGGTCGTTGTTGCTCTCGTCGTGGGGTAGCGTTACCAGCGGCGCGGGGGCGTTAATCGAAAACAACGGGGCGATGACCACTCGGAAGGTCTCAATGTCCGTGGTTTGGGCCTGTGCCGAAGTCGCAAACGAGAACGCGGCGATCGCGGTGAATGCGAATGCAATGATTTTGCGGTTCATAATTCTTTCCTACACGGGAGCTCATCATCCACGGAAGTGTGAGATCTGATCGGCCCCTATTGCGGCGATCGCGTCACAATTCGCTGACCCTGCCCCGGATTTGAGTGTCGTGAAACCGGTGATCGCGCGCGCGTCACCTTTTACTACCAAAACGGCACGACGGAGGTAAAGCCTCAAGTCTTCCTCGCCCAGTCGTCACAAGGTTACGTAGACCACAAATTCGGTAGGGTCAAACAACGAATGTTGGCAGCCCATCGTTTTCTTGGAGGGGGCGCGTAATTCGTGCCGATTCCCGACTAGTGCACCAGTTGCCCGGGGAATCCAAGCAGGCGTGGCCCGCAGCATGGATGGATAGGCCCGCCGGTGCGTGAATGACACGATGCGTCGCCCCATATTGTCACTCTCTTCGCCATTTGTCCTCGGTCCAGCAGATCGAAACTTGAATCGAGCATTTGCTAGCACGGTCGGTTTTGTCCTCGCAGCGACTGCGATGACGACGGCGCACGCGCAGACGACGAGCGATTCGACCACGATGGTCGTCCGGGTGCCGGGCCTGGTATCGATCAACGCCAGGAACGATCTGGTCGAAATTGACCACAGTCTCAACAACGCCAATCAATGGTTCGATTGGCAGTACTGGCAAGTCAGTTGCAACAATCAAGGTGGTGCGATCGTCACGTTCGAAACCGACCAGGCTTTCACGCACACAACCGTGGCAACATCTAAACGTGACGCCAGAATGATTCTGGTTCGGGCGGGCGCGCCGGGCTGGCGTATCACCCGAACCTTGGGTAACACGGATTACCAAGGCGGCGACGAAGTAGCGGTCGTTTCAGCCGAATCCAATTCGGCAGGCGACGGGGAATTCCGTCTACGTGTCGCGTACTTGGAAGAGGACTTTAACGACACGTTGTTGGGTGTTTACGAACTGACCGTTACGGGCACGATTGTGCCGAAGTAGTGTCAATCGTTGGATTCTTGCCGCATTCGGCCAATCCACTGGGCCAATTCCTTCAGGTCGGCCACGTCCATTCCGAGAACGAGTTCCTGCCGATGGATGTCATGGACGGCCAAGATATGGTCTTCGTGGAACATGATTTCGTCGCCTTGCTTCATGCCGTGCAATCGACCTTCAACGAGCGGATTGTCCACGACACCACAGAAGTAATTGCCAGACCGATCCGTGATCTGCACCCAATTGTCATCGCCCCAGCCTCGTGATGGAACGCCCTGCTTTGGCAGCGGCACCAACGACGCCGGGTGGCTGTGGCGCAGGATCGGCTTGGTCATCTCGCCGTTGCAGGATGGTCATGAGCATTCTTCTGGGGCGTCTTCGTGGACGGAGAACCTCGACGAGTCGATTCTGAGTTCAACAAATTGGCCGGGATGGATATGCCGTTTGATGACCTCGGGCGGGATGTGAAAGTTCTCTGGATTCTCAGAATGCATGGCGACCCCGTTCACCAACTGGTAGTCGTTGGAGAATTGCTGGGAGTCGAATGGTTGCCGAAGACTGCCCGTCATGTGTGCGTTTAAAACTCTACGTCTGCTTGTCGCTATCTGAATAAAACACGGCCAGCCAGACGGTTGGTCCGTCGGGGGTGGTCCATTCGACTCGGTGCCTGCTATGGGCCGGGATCAGTACATGATCACCGGAGCGCATCGTGATCGGTTCCTCTTCGCCCTCAAAGAGCAGCCTTGCGTGGCCCTTGAGCACAACTACCCACTCGTGTTCATCTTGATCGTACCAGAAGCCGGGCTTGCTGCATTGTCCCGTTGAGGCGATACGCTCAATCCGAACTTGCGGATTCTCGGCAAGGACAGTGATCAGTTCTTCAGACAGGCTCGAAGAGAGATCAGCAAACAGGTTCCGGAGGCTCTGTTCAGGCATTGGCACACAAAGGGCGGCTTAGGACGGACGAACGCCGAGGAACCAAGTGGTGGTCATTTCTCCGTCATTGGTTCAAAATTGGAATCGTTTATTCTACCGAAGGCTGTTGCGCCTTCCCATGAACCATTATTTGTCAATTGCTTAAGAAGAGATGTTGACCTTGGTTGCCAAGGAACCTGCTTCCGAGGCGATTCGGCAGTTTCGAATTGCTGAGGGCAGAAAGTAAGGCGGGCATGTCATGGTTTCCATGACTCTACTTGCCGGTCTGCGAGAAACGAACGACTCGGGAGGATAAGTACTCTGAGGTTGACCACCCATCGCAGTCTCATGTCCTGACTTTGGACGTGAACGTGGATCGTACACAAGTGTCAAGGATCGCTATCGTTTGTGTACGAAAATCCGGCTCGCGTGAAACATGTTATCGATCCCCGGCGGACTTGAATGGGGACTCACATCGCGTGAAACAATTTTTCTGTGCACTCGTGTGCGAATCGCCGGCTTTTCTTTTGGGTCCACCATCGAAAAAATGGCGAATGGCTTTGACACCTGCATTGCCACACGACTTGTTCCGTGAACAAGCCGGTCCAATCGCGACCAGGAGGGCTGCGAACGACGTGCAAAGGATGCACCGGAAATTCCGACAGAGGAGGATCTTCCAATGTCAGAACGCGAATGGCTGATGCTCGCTGCTAGAGCGAAAGGCTATTGGCCCACCGACGACGACACCGACACTGACCTGGTTTGGGTCATTCACAATTATCGGGACAAAGTCACTGGGCACTCACGAGTCTCTCCGCATGTTTTTCCGGGTGCGAGCAAGTCGAACCGGGGGCAGCAGTTTTCAAACGCTTGCGAGAATTTAGAAGAGATGCTTGCGGTGTTGGGCTAACTCAGAGCCCGCTGGTGAATCTGCTTTAACGCGTCGACCGT
This sequence comes from Rubripirellula sp., assembly GCA_029287555.1. GTDB lineage: Bacteria > Planctomycetota > Planctomycetia > Pirellulales > Pirellulaceae > Rubripirellula. The sequence continues at coordinate 3,359 of JARFQX010001032.1, forward strand.
GCAAGCGTTCCTAAAGCGAGAGAGAAGGGAACGCTGATGCTCATTAATCGCCACTTATCCGAATTGCCTGGGCCACCCCTCCCCGGAGCGCGGCTGAACCTTTCGCCATCACTGCGACAGAATCACAACCGTGTAGGGGCCGATCCCGATCCGACCGCTGCAAGGCAGGTTGTCTCTTCCCCATGCATTCGCCCAGGTCGAATAACTGGGGTGATTCGAGAAGTCGGGACTGTAGCCGCTCCAATCGCTGTTAAGCCGCACATGCCATGGTCCGGACCGTGGAAGGCCGATCTCATAGGAGTCATAAGCCCGATTCGCGAAATTGGCGAGAATCACCACGTCATCGCCCGGCCCTCCTTGGTCGTATCGGTGATAGGCGATGACTTTGTCGTAGTCGTTAACATGAAACACGTTCGTATGATGGCCACGCAGACCTCGCGTCTGGTTGAACCAGTTGCGACGTAAGCGGATCAGGTCTCGGTACATCGTCACGATTCCAGGAAAACGTTCAACCTTGGACCAGTCAAGCGGAGAACTGCCGTTGAACTGTTGCCATTCAAGCATTTCCTGGCCCTGGAAAAGCATGGGAATGCCCGGGCTGGTCATCACGACGGCCGCGCCAAGAGTCGATCGCTTTCTCGAATGCCAGCTGTCGGCATTGCCTCGATCGATGTGCTCCGGCACCCGTTGATCGCCATCCGGATTGCCAGCGTAATCGCCCACCTCATCATGACTCTCGGTGTAGATCACTCGACGAAAGGCGTCATGATGGTCGAACTTGTTGGCCACCGCGGCCGCGACGGCCCGAGCGTCGCGATCCTCGTCCCGCGGCGCGACCATCGCCTTGCGTAGCGTGTGATGAAAGCTCTCGTCCCATTGCGAATCAAACCCAAGACCTCCGATGCTGGTGGGTTGTGTCACCATTGCATTCTGTCGCATGTCCTCGGCGATCATCGGCTTCCATGGCTGTCGGTAGTTGACCTCATCGTTCACCCATTTGAGAAGATTCCAGCCCCATCCACCCAAGTTCGTCGGGTCATCAGGAGGCACGCTGTCATTCCCATCGACGTTCCGGATGCCAGCCGTCCGATCGAATCGTAATCCGTCGATGTGATACTCTTCTAACCAAAGCATCACGTTGTCACGAATGAGTTGTCGCACTTCGGGGCGCCCGTAGTCAGGGCGACTTCCAACGGCCGTTCTGGCACGCCAATCGTTGTAGAAGTAGATGCCGCCCATCGGTTGTCCCTCCCAGTGTTGATGCCAGCGATCGAATTGCCACGTACTGTGCTCCAAATCGTTTGGGCCAAAATGTTGGTAGACAACATCCAGGAACACAGCGATGCCATGGCCGTGCGCGACATCGACAAGCGATTTCAGGGCATCGGGACCACCATAGCTGTCCTCAATTGCAAAGAGGTGAACAGGGTTATAACCCCAGGACTCGTCACCGGGGAATTCTTTCAAAGGCAGCAACTCGATGGCATTCACACCGAGGTCCTGCAAGTAGGTCATCTTGTCCTCAATGGCCCGAAATACCTGCTCACGAGACGTTGGTGCCGGAGGAAACGTATCGGCATGCAATTCGTACACGACGAGTTCGTTCCAAGGAGGAATCTGAAAGTCGTCGACCCTCCATTCGTAATTGGAGGCCCAGACAACTCCGTTCCCAACCGAATTGGTGACATCCAACGCTCGGGGATCGACTCGCCAATGATTCTCATCGTCAATGATGTAGCGGTACTCATCGCCAACCGAGACTCCGTCAACCTCTAAGGACCAGTATCCGTTTCCCTCACTCGCCAACTCGTGGGTGCGGGGCTCCCATTGATTGAAGCTACCTGCGACCCGGACCCAGCGGGCGTGCGGCGCCCAGACACGAAAGGTCGCGCCGCCATCGTGGAGAATCGATCCGAGGCCAGGACGTTCTGATGGACTTGGCATGAGTGGTCGACCGTCTTTTCGTGGCGTGCAAGGGCAGGGTGCTGCTACGACGCACCGGCGAGGCGAGCTTTGAGTGTTTTGGCCAGGCGAAGCGCAAGGGCAACAAGGGTGAGCGAAGGATTCGCGGCAGGGATGCTCGGGAACACCGATACGTCGCAGCAGTAAAGGTTGTCGTAAGCTTCGAACTTCAAGTCGTGGTCGACAACTCCCGATCCATTATCGCTCATGCGCAATGAGCCACCCGCGTGATGAACGCTGCCGTGCACACCTTCACGCCATTCCCCTTCAAGGTAGCAATCTTCAAGACTGTCGCTGCCTTTGGCTTCAAGAGCGCGGAGGATGATGTTGCGGACGCGAGCAATTTCTTTCTTGAACGGCACCCCCGTTTCGTTTCGAGCAACTCGGACCGTTGGCCGTCCGTCTTCTTTCAGCCTGATGCGATTGCAGTCGTTGAGCCGACTGTTGAAAATGAATTTGATCTCGACCCGCGCAGGATCGTCGGACAGAATTCGCTCGCGCCAAAGATCGTCGTCCGCGTGCCGGGTATCCCAGTAACGAGCATTGATCAGGAGCTCGATGTTATAGGGATGTTCCGCCGGATCCCCATTCTTATGGCGCAGCAGGACCTTCGAATGCCCCTTGGAATCGCCAAGCCACGCCAGCGGTCCTTCCGTGGGAAGTTCAAGAAGCCGGTTGTAGAAGTAGGCAGGGTGGTCGGTAAGCCCTCGACCGATCTTGTTGTTGGGATCCACCAACTGGCTGCACAATGCAAGACGGGGACTCTCGACCGAGCCACAAGCCAACACGATGTATTTTGCGCGATATCGCCGAGGTTCTCTGCCCGCCAGATCCTGACAAACAACTGCTGTGGCGCGGTTGCCCTCCGTTTCAATCCGGGTGGCGAGGTGGTGAAGATTGACGCCCAAATAGTCTCGTCCCGGCGTTCCGGAAAAACCAAGTGAATCAAGCAGCAAGTCCGCTGTAGAAAAACCACCCGTCGATCTCTCGATCACATTTGCAGGGCGGTTGTCCTCATCAATGTCTGGTTGATGCATGGAGCGAGGCAAAAGGATGGCGTCGAAGTCGTCGCCGATCGTCCTTTGAAAGTGCTCGATCACGTCGGATTGATAGGGCCCGAGCGACTTCTGCTTTCGCATCAACTTCTCGGCTTCGTCGTAGCCTGAGGCATCACCGCTTCCGGTTAGCAGGTCATTTCGCACAGCATGCGGCCAATCCTGGTCAAACTCCCACTGCTGCATGCGTGGGATCAGACCGGACCAATAGACCGACCGTCCTCCAAGGTTGAAGTGGACCCCGGGATTAAGGCTCGAATGCTCTTCGTTGTCGAAGTGATCGAGTTGATCGCGCGAGACCCAGCTGACTTCATGCCTCGGCAACTCATTGAAGTGAACCGGAAAACGCAGGCCGCCAGCCTCCAGTAAAAGGACCTTCACTTCCGCATCAGAGAGTGCATCGGCCAACGTTCCACCCCCCATCCCGGATCCAATCACGATGACATCGTATTCGTGGTCATGGCGTCCGCAGGGATAAACGGTTTCCTGCTCCAACCGATGTACGATGGTGGTGAAGTTCCCGTAGTGATGCTGAAAGGCGTCAGGCTCGACGTCGAACGAGATTGCGTCGTCTGAACGTTCATAATCAGCTTGTTCGGACGTGATTTCAAAAGCGCCATCGCTATTGAGATGGGCTTGGTCAAGAACAAACCTCGCCAAGAAATTCTCAATGTACAGGTGGCAGTCAAGCTCAAACGTCCAGCGCCCGCCGTTGTGGCGGTCGTAGCGTCCGAACAGATCACGGCCCCAACCATCCATGTCTGTTCGCAACGTGATCAGGTGACTCGGTCTGTACTTCGTGCCGGTAAGTCGAATGTTGTAGGTGAATCGGACCGCGCCGTCATCCAGCAGGCACTTCGTTGAGCCGGCGGGAACTTGGACGTCGTTACCCCGCATCCAGAAGAAACCCTTTTCGGACCACGCGTCGTGATGCAGGACCAGTTTCATCGCGAAGCCGCTGGCGAAGTGCTCTGGCGGAATTGAGAATCGCCACTCGTCTTCAAGCACTTCGCCCTCGATATCCTGCCAGTCATTCTTGCTCGTGCGACAGGTGACGCGAAATCCTCGACCGACGTAGCGAGTTGTCTTGAAAGCGACGACGTGTTCAGGGAGTTCCCCCAGATCGGCATCCGTCTTCAATCTCGCTTGATACGCCTGGACCTGCTCAAGATAATCGAACTGAGCGGTATGCCTCGGCTGCAGCCCACTGTGGTAGCTGCGGCGGATCTCGCTTTCATCGGTGTAAGGATTGACCATGCCTCGTTTCCGTAGAATGAAAGGCTCGTGCCTACACAATCTCTTCCCCGCTCCTATACTAGGCGATGGCGCCAGCCGGTGGGGTTGTGCCCGGCAAAGAAAGGTCGCGAAGTCTCCCACGCGACGCTGACGTGATGTTTGTGGTCGATTCGGCCGCAGCGCGGGCAGCTCTTGGAGTTCCGCCAGGAAAGCCGCCGCCCCTGCGAACAGACGTGACACAGAAATGCGCAACGATGACCCGACACGATTGATCGGACAGGGATTGGCGGACTCTGCCAAAACTCAGTCAGAAGACGGATCCTACTCCTTGGTCCCGGCGCCGATCCCGGAGACGGTGGGCCGGTATCGAGTGGAGAGAGAATTGGGGCGTGGTGGCTTTGGCGCGGTCTATCTTGCCTTCGACGATCGGCTCCATCGTCATGTCGCGATCAAGGTTCCACACGAATCGTTGGTTTCGATGCGGGAGGCAGCGGAAGCCTATCTCAACGAGGCCCGCACAGTCGCAACGTTGGAACATCCCAGCATCGTACCGATCTATGACTTCGGGTCGACGGACGACTTTCCTTGCTTCATCGTCATGAAGTACATCGACGGCCAAGACCTGAGATCGCGGCTGAAGCAGGATAAGTTTAGTTTCATCGAGTCAGCAGAATTGATTGCGACGATCGCGTCGACCCTGCACCATGCGCACAAACATGGGATCGTGCATCGCGACCTGAAGCCGGGCAACATCCTTCTCGATCGTGATGGCAACCCGTCGATTGTTGACTTCGGCCTGGCGTTAAAAGAGCAGGACATCGGAAAGGGGCCGCGTTACGCTGGTACGGCCATCTACATGAGCCCTGAGCAAGCTCGAGGCGAAGGTCATCGTGTTGACGGACGAAGTGACATTTACAACCTGGGAGTGGTCCTCTACGAGATGCTCGTTGGCCGTCGCCCGGTATCGGCGACCTCCAAACGAGAGATACTTGAACAGATCAAATTTGGAGAGGTAAAACCGCTGCGCCAGATCAACGACGCCGTACCGCGCGAACTCGAACGCATCTGTATGCGAGCCCTGGCAAAGCAGGCTTGTGACCGATACACGACGGCCCTTGATTTCAGCGAAGATCTGCGGAACTTCGTTGAGAGGATCGAGAACCAACATGCTTCTGCAACGATGGGCGCGTCACCGTCACAAACCATCGTGAGTGCGGGCTGGGCTGGTCACGACACGATGGTCGACAGCGGAAGAGGCGACGCGAACTCATCGAGCGAACCGCCCATCAAGGTGATTCCGAAGGGGCTTCGGTCGTTTGAGTCGTACGATTCGAATTATTACTTGAGCCTGCTTCCTGGCCCACATGACCGAGAAGGGCTTCCCGAGCGCGTTCGGTTTTGGAAAAGTCGGATTGAGCAGCGAGACGCCGATCTGATCTTTCCTGTCGGTGTCCTCTACGGTCCCTCGGGGTGTGGAAAGTCTTCGCTGATGAAGGCAGGGCTGCTGCCGCAGTTGCCCGGCAACATCTCGTCCGTCTTTTTGGAAGCTTCGAGCCAGCGCACCGAACATCAACTAGCACGCGTCTTGCGGAAGCGGTTCTTTTCACACGACAACCGCTATTCGCTTCCCGAGTTGATCACGGCGATTCGCCGGGGAGAAACGCCGCCATCGGGTAACAAAGTCCTGCTGATCCTGGACCAGTTTGAACAATGGCTTCACGGTCGCAATGAGATGCAAGGTGAAGAACTCGTTGAAGCACTTCGTCAATGTGACGGTGGCCGAATCCAATGTTTGCTCCTTGTCAGAGACGATTTCTGGGTTCCCGTAAGCCGCTTCATGCGGGCGTTAGAGATTCCGATACAGGAGGGTCAGAACAGTGCGATGGTCGACCTGTTCGACCGATCTCACGCCAAGAAGGTTTTGGCGGCGTTCGGTCGCGCCTATGAACGCTTACCCACGACCGGGCGGCTGACGAGCGACCAGGAAAAGTTCCTCGACCTGGCAGTGTCCTCCTTGTCTCAGTCCGGGCGGGTTATCTGCGTCCAAATTGCTTTGTTCGCCGAGATGATGAAGGATCGTCCCTGGACGCAGCAGTCTCTGCGAACCGTGGGCGGCGCGACTGGTCTCGGCATCGAGTTTCTTGATCAGTCATTCATCTCCGCGTCGGCGCCCCCGGTCAATCGACGGCACCTCAACGGTGCCTGTGCCGTGCTGCACGCGTTGCTGCCTGCCGTCGGCGTTGACATCAAGGGGAAGCAAAAGACCTACCGCCAGTTGATCGAGGCCGCCGGCTACGAGGATCGCCCGGAGGACTTCGACGAGCTGATTTATGTTCTTGATACTGGGCTACGATTGATCACGCCGGTCGACCAGTCGTCCGAAGAGATGTCGACAAAGACCGATACGGATGATCCGATCAGCGGAAGCCCCGGAATGATCCGCTCCGCTCAAGATGGATCGAGGAAGTCAGGCCCAACCGACTCGAGTCAACAAGCCCCGCAATCGGGACACGGTCGACGATACCAATTGACGCACGACTACCTGGTTCAGTCGCTGCGGGAATGGTTAACGCGTCGACAACGATCAAGTCGTAGCGGACGAGCCCAATTACGGCTTTCGGAGTGGTCGACGCTTTGGAGCGAACGACGGGAGTCACGCTTTCTCCCCTCAGTTTGGGACTGGCTGCAGATTCAGCTCTTTACGCGATCGAGCGATTGGACCGAGGCCCAACGCACGATGATGAGACAGAAGAGCAAGCGATTGGGGCGACAAGCCTTGACAATCGCTGGCCTGGCGATGGTTGCCTTTCTGGTTACCCGCGAGATCAATGGGCGTAGGCGCGCGACCGTGCTGACCGACCAACTGCTTCGTGCGCCGTCGTCTGAGTCTGCGGGAATCATCGGTGAAATGTCCGCGCATCGGTCGTGGGTCGCCCCGGTTCTTCGGGAACGGCTCGATTCCAAAGTCATCATCGGCGATCCGAAGAAAGAACTGCATTTGCGACTTGCCCTGCTTCCCGACGATCCCTCGCAAGCAACCTGGCTTCTCGATCGCGTCCCTCGATCTGACCCCACGGAAATCAACGCCATTCGCGCAGGACTCTGGAATCTTTTGCCGGAGCTAAGCGATGACGTGTGGAACAGGGTGGGCGAGGCAAATGACGTCGGGGAGCGATTGCGACTCTCCTGTCTGGTTGCCCCTGTCGAAGGACAGGGTGTGCATTGGGAAAGGACGGCGGACGATATCATCGCCGCGCTTGCTGCAGAAAACTCGCTGCAGTTGCCCGAATGGGCGGCGCTCTTGCGACCCGCAGGATCGACGCTCCTTTCGACTCTTCGTCGATCGATCGCCCAGAGTCGCGATGACAATGAGCTGCGGCGTTTTGCTGAGTTGTACGCGGAATTCTCGCGGGAAACCCCAGCAGCATTGGCGGAACTCGCTGCGATGCTAAGAGACGTTGAACCAAACGTCGAGCTAGGGGAGGGAACGTCTCAAACCGAGTCGCACGATACGATCGAACCCGTCGACCGCCGGCTGAGCGCGGCGCGACGACAAGCGAACATTGTCACCGCGTTGGCCATGGCTGGTTCCTGGGATGAGGTTTGGCCAAGGCTTGCCCATTCACCCGATCCAACGGTTCGAACCGAGTTGATTGCCCGTCTGGGGATCAATGAAATGGTGTCTCCGGAATTCGCCGATCGGCTTTCAAGCCCAGGGAATGACGATCCAAGTCGTCAACAAGCGATTATCCTCATTTTGGGAGAGATCAAAGACGACCACCGCGGCAACCTGATCCGCGGTCGCTACGCTCCTGTTCTGCAACGACTTGCTTCTCAACGGCCCGCAGCAGGCCTGGAGGCGGCAATCGAGTGGACCCTCCGACAATGGGGCAAATCAACGGACGTCCAACCAACGGCCCAAATCAATGATGAGGTGCTGCCGAAGATGATTGAGTTTGGTCCAGGAAAGCTGGTCGTCGATGACCCAATCGACGGTGAACGACAATTGACAATCGAGCGGACCTTCTCGATCGGGCAGCGGGAGGTAACCTTTGCCGAGTACACACGGTTCCGAAGCGATGTCTGGTGGGATCGTCGCGCGGCTCCGAACGATCGGTGCCCCGTCCATGAGGTCACTTGGTTCGATGCCGCCGCCTATTGCAATTGGCTCAGCAAGAAAGCGGGGCTTCCCGAATCTGAGTGGTGCTATTCACCAAATGAGCAGGGCCAATACTCCGAGGGAATGGCGATCAAGCCCAACGCGTTGCAGCTTCGCGGTTTCCGCTTGCCGACGGCGAATGAGTGGGAGTATGCCTGTCGAGCCGGGACAACCACCTTTTGGTCGACAGGCACCAACCCAGAACTCTTGGACCGGTATGCATGGTCGCTTCGAAACTCGGGGATTCACTCGCATCCGGCGGGCGCGCTGCGACCGAACGAGGCCGGGCTATTTGACATGCATGGGAATGTTTGGGAATGGTGCCACGATCGGGTGACAGAAAACGGCGACGACGGCATCGACATCGCGGAGCCGGTAAAGAACGAGCACCACTTTGTACTCAGGGGAGGAACCTATCTCACGGACCCTCAGTACCTCGGCTCAGCAACACGGAATTGGAACCGCGCCGACAAACATACCAACGCCGACGGCTTCCGTGTCGCTCGAACGCTACTGCCGGCGGACAATTGACTCACGGCCATGCTGCGTCCGACACCCAAGGTTGATGCATCGCCGAGTGTACTCATCGACGTTAGAAAACCATTTCATGGAGTTCACTCGTGTCTTTTGGTCCAAGATAAAGTCCCAACTCCAATCGTGACCATCGGCGGACACGCGATGATCGGTCGACGCACGACGATCGGTCGACAGGATGTGATGGTTAAGCTCGGCGTTTTTCTGGATCGCCCCCAATAGCGATGATCCGTGAATCGCAGCCGCGAATCAAATGACGATCCGACCAAGGCTGGCGTTTATTCGGCCAGCTTCATTGGCGTATCATCGCGCTGTTTCATAATCGCATCGATCCGCCGGGTCTTGACGACGTTTTCCGGACCAAGCAGCAAGGCTGGATTGGCGGCGTGTGGCTTTTGGTCCCAGCGCGAGATGATTGACAGAATGGCGTTGTAGCGTTCGCCATCCGACCCCAAGGGTTTCACCTTCAATTCAGCTAACTCTGGCAGCGTCTGCAACGAACGTCGTGCGATCATCCGAATCGCCAGATACGGATCGTTCAAGAGCTGAGCCAGGTAGATCGATTGCCAGTCGTTGCCAGACACCGCTTGAGCATCTGACCATCCCATCGTCCATGCCGCCAACGCCCGGTTGGCGGCATCCCCCTTCAATAGCCATAAAATGGATGCAGCGATCTCCGAGTGCTCAGCATCCAGTTCGGGAGCATCGATCGAATACCAATCTTCTAGATACTCCGCCGTCCATTTCAGTGTCTTGTCCAAGTGGCATTGGTTGCACGCATTGGGACGGTCGGCAGCTATGTCCAGTTTCAAGTCGGGATTGCTGATGGTGTGGTTGCGAATCGCTTTCAGTAGGCCATAAGCCGTGTGCGGCATGTGGCAGTTATAGCAACTCGATCCCGACGAATCCGCCAAGTGATGGGTGTGCGCCGTTGAGTACCGCTGCTGATCGTGGCACTGGACACAAGCATCGTTTCCATACGAACTTGGCTTCAACTGATCGTTGGCCCACTCCTTGTCGCTGCGCGTGTCATCGGCCGCCTTATGGAGTTGATGGCATGACAGGCAACCCATCTCGCCGCGCTGGAAACAACCAGACCGTTCCAACGACGTGTATTCTCGTCCAGCCACACGCACGACACCGTCCGAATAGAAAGTTCCTCGATTGGTGCTTACCACGCGGTCGTGAATCGACTCGTTCTTCAGCAATTCTTTCATCTCCGGGCTGTGAAGTTGCCAGAGATCATG
>JARFQX010000019.1 GCA_029287555.1 Rubripirellula sp.
GTGTCTCGCTGGGATCGCAGCCGTTGACAGATGTTTTGGTGACATTGTTATCCAGCTCGGACGATTTTGTCTGGTCACCCAGCTCGTTGACGTTCACACCGGAGAATTGGGACCAGCCTCAAGAGATCGGTATTCGCGGGAATCCGGATCTCGTGATCGAGGGGAACGAGACCCATTCGTTGGTGGTTCAGGTCGATCCCGACGCCTCCGATGATCTATACGCCCAGGCCGAAGCTGTGGTCGTTGCAGTCGAAGTGCTAGATGGTGACCCGTTGGCACTGCGAGTGAGCGAGACGGATAACGCTATTCTCCTCACTGATGAAGAGAGTGGGGTTGAGATCGATCGCAATCCGCTGGCGGGCGGGATGCATGTGGTCGCCAACGAGCACGGGCAAGAGATTACCATGGATAACCTGGTTCGCGCCGGCGGGTTGATTCAAGTCAACGCAGCCGGCGGGGATGATCTGGTTACGTTGCGTGGCCACCGCTTCACCTCGATCGATGGTGGTGATGGGTACGACGTCTTGGTTCTCAGTTTGGATCGTCCTATCGAGTTTGCCGGTTTCCTCGATCAACGTGTGATTGGTTTTGAGGAGTTTGTTCTGGCGAGTGAATCACGGGCTAACGTGCGGCTCGATTCCTCGCAAATCGCACTCGTAGCCGACTCGGATGGCTTGATTCGACTGCGGGTCTTGGCTGAGCAATCGCTCACGTTTAGCAGCGATGCCGAACTCTTGGATCCCCGCATGATCGACGATTCATTTGCCCATGCAATCCGGCTCGGCGAAGTGCAGGTACTTCTGATGACCACGACGCCGTGGCAGAACTTGCTCAGCCCGGCTGACGTCAACGGCAGCGGTTCGATCACGTCGCTCGATGCGCTGACAATCATCAACGAACTGGACCGCCGCCAGGAGTCCGAACTGCCGTCGATCGATTCGATCGATGATTTCACTGGCTTTTATCTTGATGTTTCGGGCGACGGGTCCGTCTCCGCACTTGATTCACTGCTCGTCATCAACGCAATGGCCGGGAGCGGAGATCGAAGCGAGTCGGAAGGATTTGCCGCGAGCGCAAACTTCGTGAAAACGTGGACTGATGGGCCGGCCACTGAGTCGTCCAGCTTCAGCGAACCAACCGAATTGACCTACCGTGAGCAACGAGCATCGATTGACAGGCTGTTCAGCAGCGACGAGGTACGGGATCAAGCGCTGGTATCGCTTGCGGACGATTGGTCGGTCGCGTTGCCGTCAGTTGATGAAGATGCTGAAGGGGGCGAACGAATCGAAGGGCTGGACGAACCAACGGTTGACGAGAGTCGATTAGCGGTGGGTCAGATTCCGTTTTGACGCGTTGTTGTCAGGACAAGTCCTGGCCCTGAAATACCTCGAAATGCGCTAGACCCAATGCAGGCCTTCGTCCTCGGGTGCTTCATCAGCATCTAAGAAAGCGAGGTGATCCTTGTCGAAGAAGTAACCAAGCACAGCGCGCACCGGTACAAGCAGAGCAATGAAAATCGGGAATAGAATTGCAACCGGTTTATAGGGGCTGACGTTGATCACACACAGGATGACCAGGCAGACGAGTTGAACAAGTGTGAACAAGTGGATGGTTCTCGGTGGTACTCGTCGGGTGTAATGGTTCATTGGATACAGCGAGGAGTCCATCAGCCAATACCCGAGTCTTTGGACAAACTGGACACCTTTGAGCGAAACGAATCCCATGTAGAGAAAGATGCCGTAGAGGGCGGCCATCGGCACAAACTTCAGCAGCGGTAGGACAAGAAGTGTGCCGCCGATCAGCAGATGGATCACCACGCCGCTGATCCGGTTTTCGGCGACATGAACGATTTCGCTGCGATGATTACCGGGACCGACCATCTCTTCGGAGTAGGCCAGGGATCGCACGTGGGCGAGCGAGCGCACGGTTGCCGCGACCATCCAAGGCCATCCAAAGAGTGAGCAAAGTCCGACTAATCCCCCGACCACGGCAAGATCGAGGTGGTACGATTCGCCCTTTTCCAGCCGGTTTTCCGGGCTGTTTACCAGTCGGGCCGTGATGTTTTGAGACAAGAAGATCAGCACGGCGGCGAGCATGGCGGGCCCGATGGCGGCGATGCGAATCCACAGGGGGACGGCGGAAAAGTCGACGAGCCATGACGAGGCATCGGTCGCGTTGAGCGAGATCTCATCGACCTTAAGGGTCTCAACGATCGTGGCATCACCGAGCCACCAGGCGACGATGATCATACTCGTCAGGGCGATCGACGGGCCAAAGTCGGCGAGAAACTCCCTCATCCAGGGAAACAGGTAAATGCTGTTACGGAATCGCGCCAGCGTCATGGCGATGTAGAAGGTACCGATGGCAAGAATCAACGCGAGCAGTGCTTGTTCCGACGACCCGCTCGCACTGGATTCTTCAAAGCCCTCCACGACCCCCTGCACCGCTTTGTAGATGAAGATCAGGGACATCAGTGCGGAAAAGATCTCATCGGTGAACCGAGTGAAGTACCGCATCAGGTTGCTCGCGTTGGTGACCGCCAACAAGATCGTGATCACTGAAGTCCAGATTCCGATCCAGCCATAGATGCCCAAGAAGTTGGCTTTCTGACCAAGATCAGCACACAGCTGATACAAGATGATGGTGTAGATCAGCAACGGGCCGATGCCGCCCAGAATGATCAAGGGCTGGCCAGCAAGAAGCGCATAAATGAGCCCACAGACGGCAGTCGCGATCAGCATCTCGGTGGCACCGATATTGCCATCCGTTTCCAGGCCCATCAGACCGCCAAACGTGACCGCCGGTGCCAGGCAAGCGAAGAACATGAAGATAATGGAGGCCAGCGTTTTTGCTCTCAAGCCGTCTCGGAAGTCGTCCACGTAGTGCGGCAAACGGCGACGGATATCGGCGATCAACCCCGCAAACATCCTCGGCGCGGATTGCAAACCCTCGGTCACCTCGCGTGGTTTTGGCGGCGCGGCGAGGACATTGCGATTCACGTGCCTCTCCATCGCATCAAGGATGTCCTGCTGGCTCTTCGCGTACATCATCTCAAAATGCACGACGTTGTCGGACATCAAGCGAGCGATTGACGAGAGCGTATCCAAGTGCGTGGTGGTTTGTTCGGTCGACCCGATCAGCAGATAGATGTAACGGGTGGCGATGCCATCGGGGGCACCCAAATTCGCCGCGTGCTTGAGCCGGATGAAAACCATCGCCGGCTGCGAGATCGAGTCGTCGTAAAAATGGGGCACGGCGCAGGCGTGCCCGATGACCGTTGGGACGGCACGCTCACGCTCCCGCAGTCCTTGGATCACCATTTCCTTCTGTTGCTCGGGAAGCCGGCCCGTTTGGACCAGGAAATTCACCGCCGCATCGATGATCTCCTCCATGTTGTCCGCATCCAAGTTCAGCAGACAGCTTCCTTCGGCAATGGAGCGAAAAAGAAAGTTCACAGCGACTTGGCTCGGCGACGGAAAGGACTGGAGATGGCAACGTAAGAGATGAACCCGCGCACGAAGACCCAAATTGCGTCGAACGCCATGATTCGCGACCAACGGCGATTCACTCGCAAAGAGGCTTCACCCGTAAATAGGTGGCCTGTTGTTTGGGGCATCGAGACACCGGAACCCCCGAGATTATGGTCGCAACGCGGGGGACGTGGGGACGGGGCGCCAAGGTTTCCGCCGATTATCCGCCGACTCCGGTGCCACACCGAATGTTTGTGGATTGCATCCCCCTTGGACCCGATTAAGGAGACCAGGCTGTCCCCTGCTGATCAATGGCTCGACGCGAGTTGACGACTCGCCAGCGAAGGATCCGTCAACGTGACGAATGCGATGAAGCAAGTGGCTGTTTCGATTCGTCCTGGTCCATGCTTCGGGGTGAGGCAGGCCGGGTGCAGCGTAGCTGCAGCACCTCGCGACGGAGTTGATTGAACGACTCGGCAGCTTCGGCCCAGTCATCGTCTTCCCGAAGTACCAGTGGTTCGCTGGGAAGTCCGTCGGCAAGTCGCCCGAGTTCGCGGCGGAGACGAAAGATCGGGCCGGCAAGTCGATTGGTGACCCGGATCAGATCGTAGACAATGATGGGCGCCAGGAGCACCATCCCAGGTGCCCAGAAAACGGCTTCATCAAGACAACGTCGCGTGGTTTCGGCAATCGACTCACGGGGGTTCGACAGGCTCTCGGTGATCACCAGGGTCATCAAGAAATAGAGACCGCAGGCGAGGCTGTAGAACCCGATTCTGCGCAGCAGTGATCCCTGCACCGATTGGTCCATCCGAAGGTTTTTCCTGCCAGCCACGGACTTCTTTCCAGGGAAGTGACCAGAGCGAAAGAGGGGGGATTCGCGTGACGCCGCGAAAAGTACTAGTTGCTGAATGCTGCGGTGATCGCATCGGAAGATTGGTTGAAACTCTCACCGGTGTTCGTGGCCAGAACGTTTACCGAACCGATGCAGACCGCGATAATCAAAGCGAGCATTATGCCGTACTCAACCGCGGTCGCACCTTCTTCGTCGGCGCCAAAGTCAAAGATTGCTTTCGTTATTGTCTCCATCACTTATCCACTCGCTGTGTATTCTCTAGGCCGGGTTCCATCGATGTGATCTTTGGAGTCGGATTCTCCCTCCAGGAAAACCCTACCATGCGTCATTCCGTAATGAGATCGTTATGATGGCCGGTCGGGGGAAATCGGCGGAATCAGTTGGGATTTGCCGACCGATACGGTTGTAACACCTGCGACGCCGAGCCCCCCATCCTTCCCACCGCGACGTCTCTGGTAGTCTAGGACTCCAGTGATGTTCACCACTCGCCTGACGATGACGACCACCACCAACAGCCGGATTCGATTGATTTGATGTTTGGCCCCATCTTCTATCGAGAAGCCTCGGTCACTCCGAAACGGCCAAAGACCTTCCTGATTCGGGGGGTCTACGTCTTGACGCTGTTTCTTCTGCTGTGCACCGGCTACTTGGTTCTTGACGGCTCGCGTTCCTTGGCGACCAGCGGCGATTCGGCTCGATTTGGTGGTTGGATGTTCACGCTGCTCGCGCCGCTGCAACTTCTGGTGCTGGCAAGCTTGGCCGCCGTGGGGGCTGCTGCGAGTGTGGCTCAAGAGAAGGATCGGCGGACGCTGATTCTGTTGCTGCTGACGCGACTCACCGGATTTGAGATCGTGGTGGGAAAGTTGGCGGCAACGCTGTTAACTCCGCTCAGCATGCTTCTGTGTGCTCTTCCCCTGTTCCTGACCCTTCCATTGCTCGGCGGTGTGTCGCCTCAGCAGGTGTTTGGGGTGTTCGTTGTCACGGCATCGTCCATCGTTCTTGCGGGCAGCGTCGGGACGGTCGTTGGAATGTGGAGGGACAAGACGTTCCAGGCGATCGCCATGACGGTCCTGGGATTGTTGATGTACGTGGGCTTGGGCGAGATCGCGGCCAATGCGTTGTCGGGCATCCCGGAGGCGGTTCGCTTGTCGCTCAGTCCGGCAAGAGCCTTGGCGGCGGCGGCTTCGCCGATGGCCAGCTTGTCGACGGAAACGGCATTGGGTGTCGCCCTGTTTGTTCTAGTGACTCTGCTGCTTGCGCTGTTGGTCTTGGTGATCGGGGTGGCGCGCGTGCGTATCTGGAATCCCTCGCGCGAGGTCCGGCTAAAGGCTTCGGAGGAGGAGCAGGCTTCGTCGTCGTCAGTCGAGGAGGGGACGCCGGCGAGTTGGAAAGCTCGGGAGCCGCGACGGGTTTGGGACAATCCGGTACTTTGGCGAGAGGTTTGCACTTGGGCGTACGGCCGCAAGGTGGTGATTATCCGAGTTGCTTTTGTTTTATTCTTCGTCCTGGTTGCCGCGGTATTGCAAACGCAGCTTACCAGTGGTGTCGCACTTGAGCCGGCGGGTCGCATTGGTCGCGCGCTACCGGCTGCCACGCTGCCACTGGCCGCACTGGGCGTGGTCAGTCTGGTCCTGATCAATGCGTTGGCGGTGAACTCGGTGACGGGGGAACGCGATGGTCTCGCGCTCGATTTGTTGCTGGTTACCGACCTGAGCCCTCGCGAGTTCGTTTTCGGAAAGCTGCTTGGCGTGCTCTATGTCGGGAAGGAGATGATTCTACTGCCGATTCTGTTGGTTGTGTTCCTGGCGTCGCGTGGAGTCATGACGTTCGAGAACATGATGTACGTGATCCTCAGTGC
Source organism: Rubripirellula sp. (assembly GCA_029287555.1). Taxonomy (GTDB): domain Bacteria; phylum Planctomycetota; class Planctomycetia; order Pirellulales; family Pirellulaceae; genus Rubripirellula. The sequence continues at coordinate 6,185 of JARFQX010000019.1, forward strand.
GATCACGCTTTACATCTTCGTGACGATGCTCGGATTGCATTCGGGGTTGAACTACGTATCGGGGCGAACGGCCATTTTGACCAGTCTCGGGACCGTGTTCTTCCTGTGCGTGGGGATTGCAATCTGCATGACAATCATGGTCAGCTTCCGAGGGGCGTTTCAGCTTCAGCTCGCACCGTTCCTCGTGATGATCCTTGGCGGTGGTGCAGCCCTGTTTGCCTCGCTCGGTTGGCGCAACCCGAGCTCGGCGATCTTTTTGGCTTCCTTTAGTTTGCCGCTGGTCACCTTCTACGCGATCACGCAGTTTTTGTTGCAGATCGACCACCTTTACGTCTTTGTCGCGTTGTTGACTGGATACGCTTTCACGACCGCGGCGATGATGATTCCGGCGCTCAGTGAGTTTGATGTCTCACTGGAGCGCGGTCGTGGCGCGGCCGGAGACGAAGCTTGACTTGGATTTCGGAAGCTTGGCCGTGGCCGCTTGCGATGGGCGTGTTGGTCGTGCTGAGCGCCCTGTTCAGCGGCAGTGAAGCTGCGCTGTTTTCACTGAACCACCGGGGCCGAAAGAGTCTCGCTCGCGGCGGAACGGGAGCCCGCATTGCGGCTGAATTGCTGCGGCACCCGGAGCAGTTGTTGTCAGCAATTCTGTTCTGGAATCTGCTGATCAACATGACTTATTTCGCGATTGCGGCGATTGTCGGGAGCCGACTTGAACTAGATGAGCAAGCCGGTCCCTCGGTCGCACTGGCATTCACGGCGGTCAGTTTGCTGACGATCATCTTCTTCAGCGAGATGTTGCCTAAGAGCGTGGCCGTGCTTGCCCCTCGGCAGATCTCGGCATTGGTTGGCCCACCGCTTTTGATGGCGGTCAAATTAGTCAGTCCGATCCTCCCCCTGGTCACGTGGACCAATCGCGCCGCGAGACGCTTGATCTGGCCTGACTTCGAGCCGGAGCCCGAAATCGATCTGGCGGACATCGAGCGCGCGATCGAATTGGGCACCGACGACGCAGCACTCTTGCAACGTGAACGGATGGCACTTCGTGGTCTGGTCGAGATGGCCGAGACACGCGTCAGTGAATTGATGCGACCTCGCAACAAACTCTGGACCTGTTCGGACCTTTCGGATCCGAGCATCGTTGGTGATGGCATCCCGTCGGGCGGTTATTTGATGGTGACCACGCAGCGCGGCGATATGATCACCAAGACGATTGGCGTCCGGACACTTCGACCCAGCCAGCTTGATGATTTAGAGAATGCGTGCGAACCGGTGATCTACGTTCCGTGGTCGGCGATGGTTTCCCAGGTGCTCGATCAGCTCAACGCGGAAGATCGGTCGGTGGCAGTCGTTGTCAACGAATTCGGAGAACTAGCCGGGGCGGTTTCGCTAGTGGATATCCTCGATTTCGTTTTGGCCCCTCGCAGCGATGATGACTTCGCCGGGGCCTGGTCCGTGCAAGAGCTTGGTGTCGATCATTATCGAGTCTCGGGATCGGTCAGCGTGCGCAGTCTGACGAAACGGTTGGGGATTGAGAGCTCCGAGGAGGGAATCACGACGATCGCCGGATACATTCAACGTCACAACGGAAGGTTTCCTCGCACCGATGACACGGCACCGCTGGGACGCTTCCTGCTAACGGTGATCAGCCAGACGGATGACGGTTTGTTGATCGACATCTCTCCGCTGCCCGATGAGGAAAGGAGCCCGACGTGATCATCGCCGCGATACTTTTTCTGGTCGGTCTTTTCTTGAGCGCTTTCTTTAGTGGCACAGAGACCGGACTCTACCGTGTGTCCCGAACTAGACTCGTTCTCGACGGTTTGAGCGGTTCGCGAGCGGCCCGCGGAATCGTTTGGTTGCTCAATCACCCCGCGATCTTCGTTGCCACCGCCCTGGTGGGAAACAATCTCGCAAACTACTTGACAAGTCTCGCCGTGGTGATGGCGGGTGCGGCATGGTTCGGGGCGGGGTCGGCAGCCGAGTTGCTCGGCCCGATGCTGATGACCCCGTTGGTGTTTGTGTTGGGAGAGCTACTACCCAAGTACCTTTTCTTCAACGCTCCCTACCGCTTGATCAAGGCTACCCGAACGCCCTTGTAGGCCGCGGCCGCACTCTTTGCCCCGGTGTCGCTTGTGCTGGGAGTCTTGGGGCTTGGCTTGCAGAAGATCACGGGGCAGACTCCGTTTCCACTCCGACTAGCAATGGCGCGGAACGAATTGGAACAGGTGCTGCGACACGGCCACGAGGCGGGCATCCTGGCCGCCGGACAACGACATCTCGCTCAGCGACTGTTGGAGGTGGGAAATCAACCCGCGATTTCTTTTGGCGTCCCCGCCAATCGTTTTGCGACGGTCGATGCGCCGATCGATGTGGTTGAGGCTCGACACCAGGCCCGGCGACGCAATCACCCGATCGTCTTGGTCCAGCACGGCGTTCGCATCGTGGGATTCCTCTGGTACGCCGATCTCTGTTCCCGGGAACCAATGATCGAATGGAATCGAGTCGTCAATGCTCGGGTTGAAGACCGGCACCTCCAGGTCCTCTTGAGACTCTATGACGCCGGTAGCGAAGTGGCCGTCCTGAGAGGTGAGGGAGGCAAGATCAAAAGCGTGGTTACCCGCCGTCAACTCGTCCAGCCGTTGATCAAGTAATCGGGTTAACCTTGCCTGCTATAACCAAGCTTCTGCAGCACCTGCAGGATCTCGTCACAGGTCAGGTAGCGTCGGTGATTTTCGATTTTGTACTGGTCGATTGCCAGCGCCAGTTCTCGACCGGCATCGGATAATCCTGCGTGCGAGCTGCCGAACTGTCTTCGTTCCGGACGGTTCGGATCGGTGGATTGGGAGCGTCTCCGGTCCACAAAGCCGCGCGGCCCGTTCGGAGTCGAGCCTGCCTGACCGGCTTTCATCGGGTACGCCGGGAGGGAACTTTCGGAGGAACTTGAAGCGTTGGACAACGTCATGCCGCTGTCTCTTATACACATCTGACGCTGCCGACGAACGCGTGAGAGTGTAGATCTCGGGGGTGGCGGTATCGTTGTAAGGTGGGGGGGGGGGGGGGGGGGGGGGGGGGGGG
>JARFQX010000167.1 GCA_029287555.1 Rubripirellula sp.
GATTCGAGTCGACTCGGTCCAGCGAGCCAAGCAGGATTCAACCGCCGTTACCGGAGGACTCACCAGCGTCTTTTTGGACCCGGAAATTCTCAGTGCGGTAAATCTTGCAATCTTGGGCGTTTCGGATGACGTGCAAGAACCAGCGGAAGGATTCGGCGACGGCGTCGGCTTCCCGATCAATGACGATACCAGCTTTGAATTCACGACCGAGGACGGTCTGACGCCGCTGGGAGGCACAATCGAGCATGACGGCACGCTGACATTAGGGGTCGTCGACACCACGATCGAATTAGTCGTGGGCGAATTCTCGATCGGTTTTGACCCGGAGCGAGCAGGAAAGGAATTCCCGTCGGGAGACGAAGTGAACGTGACAAGTGGCTTTTTCGTCGAGGATACTCAAGGCCTTGGCATCATTTTGTTCGACGTGGGAACGCCCGGATCACTGGATTTGGATGATTCGTCCTTGTCGATTGGAGACGCAGACCTGCTGGTGTCACCTAAGTTTGCGGAGGCACTCGTAGGTTTGCCCGGAAACGAAGAGCTGACACTAGATGATTTAACGGGTGTCGACATCGGAGACGCACAAATTGATGCGGACACGGCCGACATCGCGTTACGTCGTGTCAACGGCGGGACGACGAGTGTCGGCTTGGACGTTGGATTGTTGGAGACCGTTGGACTAGAAGTTTCGAGTCTGAATGGGACGGCCAAGCCGGCTGGGGATGAATTCCAGGTCGCGTTTAAGATCCTTCATGACAGCGATTTCGTCTTTGATCAAGGTGAAAGCTTCGTGCCGATTGAAGGTCGCATCGAACACAAGGGAACCGTTGGGTTCAACAACGATTCGCTGATCCTGGGAGACTTTTCAATCGGTTTCAATCCGGACCGAGCCGGCAATGAGTTTCCGAGCGGGGATGGTGAGGTGGTGGAAACGAGTGGCTTCTTTGTCCAGGACACGAAGAGTCTCGGAATCATCCTGTTTGACGTCGCTGAGCCCGAGACCCTCGAGGTTTCGAATCATCGGTTGAAAATCGCCGATGCCAACTTGCTCGTCTCTGAGGAACTCGCCGGCGTACTCGACCCGGATAATGAACTCGGTCTCGAAGGCGTCGTCGTAGGTGCCGCTCAGATCGATGCCTACACGACCAAGCTGAAGGATGAATTCATTCGAGTTTCGGGCAATGGTCTGCGTGGTCGAACCACAGTCAACGGGGAGCGATCGGTCGAATTCCCAGCCGAGGATGTTGAGAATCTGGTCATCGAAACGGGCGCGGGACAGGACACGGTCCGCATCAACGGTCTAGCTCTGCCCGGAAACTTGAGAATTGATCTTGGTGACGGTTATCGTAACACCGCGACGCTTCACGGCGTCCACGTCGACGGCCTGATGTCGATTCTGGGCGGCACCGGCCGCGACACGATTCGGCTCATTCGGACCGATGCAGGTATCCTTGACATCAAGACCGACGGCGATTCAGAAACCGGCGGCAACTCTGACTCGGTTTACATGCTCCGGTCCAAGGTGGAGGGAAATGCCGACATCGATCTCGGAGCCGGTCGTGACCGGCTGTCGGTCGTCGGATCTCATGTCGGCAAAACCGCCAACTTCGACGGTGGATCCGGAACGGACCGGTTCTACTCATTGTTCAGTCGTTACGGGGAACTCGAGACCTCCGGCTTCCGCGCACGCCCCTGGTGGTGGTTCTAGGATCGAGTGCGACCTCAAAGCACCAAGTAGCTCGGCCAAGTGCGGTACCTGGCCGAGCTTTTTCTTTGGCCGACGGCTCTTCATGCGGGGGGATGACCATGGGGGGTGCGATGCTTTAAAGGGTTTTTCGCCGCTCCAAGAAACTCTAGGACTTGCCGAAAGAGGCATTTTGCGTTTGAATTTGTCCTCTGCTCGTCTATTTACGGGGCGATTTCTTCCGTCTTCTTTTTTCGAGAGGGTTTTATGAAACTCGGAGTCCGTGCAAGACCAGGATTCACGTTGGTGGAACTGCTGGTCGTGATCGCCATCATTGGCGTGCTGGTCGGCCTACTGTTGCCGGCTGTCCAAGCCGCGCGGGAGGCGGCTCGCCGAATGAGTTGCAGCAACAACTTCAAGCAACTCGGTTTGGCTGTTCACAACTACCACTCCACCTACAAGCAACTGCCGCAACAGGGAGGCGGGACCGGTATCGGTGTGCAAACCAACCGTTGGTGGCGGACCGGTAACGATGCCAACCACGAGTGCCTGAGTGCGTTGGTCGGATTGACTCCATTTTTCGAACAACAGGCGCTATGGGAACAGATATCAAATCCCGACACCAGGTCCGTAACCGGTGCTCCGCCTCCGGCGACCACAGCTTTGACGAATCCACCGCGATGGCCGGCGATGGGACCCAATCCCAGAAACTATTCGCGTAACCCTGGATATGTTCCTTGGGCGACGGAGATTCCGACGTTGCGGTGTCCGAGTGATCCGGGAACCGGTTTGCCGGCTCTGGGTCGAACAAACTACGCGATGTGTCTGGGCGATGCACCGGGTACCTGGCACAACCAGTACAAACGCTCAGACTTGTCTGGGGTCAATGGCAGCGGGGCAGTGCAGAACCACCAAGCTGTCTCCCGTGGCGTTTTCATGGTTCGCAAGGAGAGTAAGTTTCGGGACATCCTCGATGGCCTGTCCAACACGATTGCCATGGGTGAAATCAAAACCAGTCTGGGCGATCGTGACATCCGAACCGCGGCTTCGTGGGAACGCGACGGCAGCAACGATGTGAGCGATAACCCCTCGTACTGTTTGGACCTGGGCCAAATCAGTCCGACCAGGCCGACGAAATGGTGTGGACCCGGCGAAACGGGATGCACGCCTCCCAGCCCACTGAGTCAGAACAACCACGAAGCCCGAGGGGCGAACTGGGCTAATTTCCGATATCAATGCACGACGATGTTCACGATCTTGCCGCCCAATACGGAAAACTGCGTTGGGGTTTGGATCGACTCTCCCGGAACCATGCCCGCGAGCAGTAATCATCAAGGTGGAGCACACATCTTGATGGCCGATGGCGCGGTTGTGTTCATGACCGATTCGGTGGAATCGGGCAATCGTCGCGCTGGTGCGGTTCGACGGAATCCGCCGGGCGGCGATTTCGCGCGACAGCCAGGTGCGGAGAGCCCGTACGGACTGTGGGGATCGCTCGGTACGAAGGCAATGAGCGAAGTAATGGATATGCAGCTCAACCAGTAACTTAATGCTTCACGTTCTTTTGAACTGAGCAACTATGAACCTCGCCTGTCGTCGACGGGTGAGGTTTTTTGTTTGGTGCGTTCCGTACCGACGGTTCGGGGAGGGTTGAGGAGGCGGTCGCCCCGCGGGCGCGCCCTACTACTCGGTCTTGACCTGATCAGCGCAATGCGTCGGTGACGGCGTGATCATCGGCGACGGCGCGTGTCATTCCTCACGCACCCGAATCCAGTGGTCGTGAAACTGCAGCCCCTGATCTAAATCGATCGCCGGCATGTGACATTCAACGCATCCTGTTTCAGGTTCGACCGGACAAGCGACGTGTGTTGGCGTACCCGCTTGGTGACAGCTCAGACAATCCTGGACATGATCGGTTGCATCCATCTCACGAAGCGTCTGATGCGGATTGTGGCAAGTCGTGCACTTCAGCTCTCGGTTGGATTCGAGGTAGCAACGACTTCGCAACAGGCCGATGGGTTGGAAGCGGACCAACAGATCCGGATAAGTTCGGATCTCCTTTTCGGTCACACTGCGGGGCATTCGATGGCAATCACCGCATAGCTGCATTTCAGATTCGGTGTCCCACGTATCTCGACCGACCGAGTAGGGCGGCGGCTTGGGCGCGGCGCGAGCTAATCGAACATGCTCGCTTCCCGGGCCGTGACACTTCTCGCAATTGACACTGGGAATCAGGTCTTCGATCGATTCCCCCACGATCTTCGCGCTGGTGGTGTGGCAGTAGATGCATCGCTGCAGCGGCGTGCCTCGAGATGCATCGCCAAAGTATTCGAGCGCGCTTTGCGGGGTCATTTTGGAATGTCCGGGTGTCAAGTCGATGCGGCCATCCGGATACAAGCTGACGCGATGTTCAATGCCTTCGGTTTGACCGTCCACGCCGGGAGCGAGCGTCAGCATGGTTTGTGCATGCTGCCCCGATCCAAGCACATACTGCAGCGGGTACGGTTCGTTCCCGAACCGAGCGGGAAGCATGGCAAACAATCCACCTTGTCCATCGGAGTGATACTCATAAGTTCCGTACGGTTCGCCCGAGTCAAAGCTCTTGCCTGCAAATTTGGAGACCAAGTCCGTTTGCGAAACCAAGTGAAATGTCGCCGCATGCCCGTGATTAGAATGAAGCGAGTGGTTCTCGGCATGGCATTCGCGACAGACCTCGCGGCCAACAAGTGTCGGCTCAGTGGAAGAATCAGCAAAAGCGACTTCGCGAACGCCTTGATCGCTCGAGGCGGCGGACCGGGCGACACGGTTTCCACTTGCGATCTCGGATGGGCTCGAGAGACCGCGCCACGTTGCCACACCCAATGCGGAGACCGCGACGGCTGCAACCACCGAGCTGAGTAAACGGGTCAAAAGCTCGCTCCTGGGAAAGCTGCGAAGGAGTTTAGGTCCGGCGATCGATTGCACTCCATTCTGCAGGACGCCAAGCTAGCAGACAATGAAGTTTTTCGCTTTGGGTCGGGCTTCGCAGCATTCGCTTGAAGCGTGCGGCGTTGCCTGAGTCCCAAGGTGGCCCATCCCCTGATTCGTTGCGCCTCTGATTCGTTGAGCCCCTGGTTCGTTGCGGTGTACGTCGGATGCTTCTATTGTAGAGAGGCTCGCCGTTCGGTCGAATCGAGACGTTCGGTCGGCCCGGAAAGGAAGAGCGATCCGAGACGACCTTGGCGATAGACACACAGGACTTCTGGATTGATTCTGCGATCTCCACCTTCCGGTTCAGGGCTTGTTTCGTACGTTGTCCTCATTCTCGTTCTTGGCGGTTGCGCACGGGAGGAGCCAACTCGGGCAACCCTCGGTGCGGCTCCTGCGCGGGCGGCGGCGGATGTATCGGCAAGTGAGTCGGTTGAGGTTGATTCAGCGAACAGTGTTGTCCCGGCGGATGAGCCAGTTCGATCACCATCGCGCGATCCGGCGAAGTTGCGTCAGGCAGCGATGGCGGCGCTGCAAGCGGGTGATCAGGACGTGGCTTTCGATCTGGGGCGTCAGGCAATGCGCGTCGCCCCGGATGACCCGCAAGTGATCTTTCTGATGGCGATGATCCTGGGCGAACGAAATCGTTTTCCAGAATCGATCCAAATGCTCGACGATTTGGCCGCGACGACTCCCGACGCTCGGCTTCCCGCCATGGGGCAAACCGCCGATTGGCTGGTTCGGTATGGGAAATGGGCGGAGGCAGAGGATCGCTATCGGGCGATCTTGAAAGAGGTTCCCGCGTCGGGACTGGCTCACCGGAAACTGGCCGAACTACTGATTCGGCAGGGCCGTCGCGTGAGCGCGGCAGATCACCTGAGAATGCTCTGCCAGCTCGGCGACATTCAGGAAAATGAGTTGCGCTGCTTGCTATCCCTCTTGCACCCTTTTCCCGGTGACGCCGAACAAGAAGATTTCGATCCTGTCGGAGTCCTTGGCATCGCTCGCAACGAGATTGCACGGGGAGATTGGCAGGCGGCTCGTGAACGTCTGCAAGCGTTGGATTCACCCCAAGCGGAGGAACGGGCGCTGCTCGCACGCATCCACGTGCACTTTGGCGACTTCGAAGCACTGGGCCCCTGGCCGGCAAACGTTGCGAGCTCAACCGATCTGCATCCGGACGCCTGGTTCGCCCGGGGTGCTGACGCGGCGCAGATGGGAGATCAGGTAACCGCGATCCGTTGCTTCGCCGAGGTGGTGCTCCGCGATCAAACCGATCACGAGGCGTACTTCTTGATGAGTCAATCGCTCGAGAAGCTCGATGCGATCCAAGAAGCGGAGGAAGCAAGGCGTCGCGCCGAGTTGATCCAGCAGACGAAGGCCTTGGGCGCTGAAATGTCAGCCGCCACAAGTCGGGACCAGGCGAAGTTGTCAGCCATCGTTGACCAACTTGACCGACTGCATCGTCCCCTCGAAGCCTTGGCATGGCGCGGCGTGCAACTTGCCTACGCGCCGGCCAACTCTTCGATGTCGGACACGGAGCTGCAACAAGCGATCGACGACATCAGCAGGGAACGATCGGAAACGTTACGGGCCGGTCGCGATCAGGCCTCTCGGTCTTTTCTGCTGTGCGGCATCGATGTCGATGCGTTTACCAAGCGGGCAGATCAGGAATCGCGGGATCACGATGGAGACTCCCCGTAGCGGCATTAAAGTCTTCGCTGTTTACCCGATTTGCTAAAGTGCTCAGCGAGGGGCGATGTTCTCACTTGGGGATCGGAAGTGCCAACGTTGGGGACCTCGAACCTAGCGAAACACACGGTGGTCTGATATTCTCTGAAAGGTAGAGCGTCCTGGGCCCAAGGCCGCCCGTCCATCGCCCCCATTTCCCGGGCCCATAATTTATCCTCTACCTCGAAGAGATCCGAAGATGAAGAACTTTGTTTTCTTGTTCATGGCTGCCGTCTGTTTAACATCGCTGTCGCTCACCGGTTGCGGCGGGAGCGAACCAGCCGTCATTGAGGCGCCGCCGGCGACCGACGAAGTCGACCCCGCGACCGAAGGGATGACCCAAGAGGAATACGACAAGGCGATGGAAGAATCCATGAACCAATAGCCTCGCGGGGCAGAAACCAATAGGCTCAAGGAGCAGGCCTGATGGATCGTCGATCGACGGCGCCCAACCGGGCGCCCGTCGACCGGAGCCAACTCGACCGGAGCCAACTCGACCGGAGCCAACTCGACCGGAGCCAACTCGACCGGAGCCATCTTGATAGCGACTCACGCTGCGATCTTTTCGCGTGCCTGTTCGAGAAGCTCTCGCGACCGATTCAGCCCTTGGTAACCTCCGAACTCGATGCCGCAATAGCCGTGGTAACCGGCGCCCACGACGATTCGCATCATCCGCTCAAAGTCCATCGGGCTCTGGTTGCCTTTGTCGTCCCACACCGTGTCTTTGATCGAAACCCCCTTCGCCCACTTCATCAGCTTTTCCACACCACGATACGAATCGTAGCTTTCGTCGTCGCTGATCTTGAAATTCCCGGTGTCAGGCAAGGTGCCACAGTTCGGATGGTTGACGCGAGTGATCACTTCGGCGAGCCAGTCGGCATTGCTGGAAAGGCCTCCATGGTTCTCGACGATGACGTTGAGACCTTCACGGGAACCGAACTCGGTTAGCCGGGCAAGCCCATCGGCGGCCAGCTTGACTTGCTCGTCCCACGAACCGTTGCTACGCGCGTTGACGCGGATTGAATGACAGCCGAGGAACTTCGCAGCATCGATCCACTTGCGGTGGTTCTCGACGGTTTGCATTCGCTTGGCTTCGTCGGGATCACCCAGATTTCCTTCCCGGTCGCACATGATCAGGACACTTTCGACTCCCGCGTCGGCCGCCCGCTTCTTCATCTCGGCGAGGTAACTTTCGTCGTTGGCTTTATCCATGAAGAACTGATTGACGTATTCAATCGCATGAATGCCATGGTCGGAAGCGACTTTGGCAAAATCCAAATTGTCGATCGTGCCGGATCGCAATTCCTTGACCAGTGTCCACTGGGCCAATGAAATCTTGAAGGCTGGACTCGAACTCTCTTGGGCAACGAGTCGCGTCGAGAACGCCGCCGCGCCGAGTCCCATCGAGCATTGAGCAAGAAAGGTCCTTCGGTGCAAGTTCGACAAAGAGTTGGCGTGCATGATCTTCTCCGCAGGGAAATGGTAAGTTCGTCGGAACGACAATGGTTAGTTCGAGGCGGCCCGGCGTGCCCAAGAGTGCGGTCTTCATGACGCTTGGGTTGGCTGAGAGGACCCGAGGCGGCTGTTTTAAAGTTGCGCTTTCGGCTGATCCAAATCGTAACCCGACGCGTCAGCGAGGGATGAGGCAAGATCAGATTTTCCTCGCTCACGGTTATGCTAACTTAATACCAATCATAACCCGACGCGTCAGCGAGGACGCCCTTACTGGCGATTGGCGGCGGCTGGTTCCTCGCTGACGCGTCGGGTTTCGAGTGAATCAACGAACCTT
>JARFQX010000250.1 GCA_029287555.1 Rubripirellula sp.
TCCACGTCGCATGAAATCCCCCGAATCCGCTTCTCCGGAGCGACAGTTCAACACACGACTCGGGTTGGCCCTGTTCGCGGTCTACTTGGTCCTTTATCTCGGCTTTGTGTTGATCAATGCCTTTGCAGCCGATCGCATGGATACGATCGTGTTGGCTGGATTGAATCTCGCAATCGTTTACGGCTTCGCTCTGATCGTCTTTGCGTTCGTGCTGGCGATCATCTACGGAACGCTGTGCCGTACCGAACGCCCGCCCCAAGACGCCCCGCCCCAAGACAACGTGCGGCAAGACAACGTGCGGCGCGACAACGTGCGGCGCGACAACGAACAACGCGGCGCCATCGATGGAGGGATCAACGAATGATCTACGATCCCGCTCCGATGGCAATTGTCATCTTCATCTTGTTTGTCGTGGGGACGGTTGCCCTGAGTTTCTACCTGGGCCGTCGAGCCAAATCTTCCGAAGGATACTTTGCCGCCCACGGCCAAATTCCCTGGGCTGTCAACGGAGTGGCTTTCGCAGGCGATTACCTCTCGGCCGCTTCGTTTCTCGGCATCTGCGGGATGATCGCCGCCTACGGCTACGATGGCTTCCTGTACTCGATCGGTTTCCTGGCCGGTTGGGTTGTCGCGCTGTTTGTAATCGCCGAGCCAATGAAACGTCTCGGCCGGTTTACCTTTGCCGACGCGCTCGATGCCCAATTCGATTCGCGCGGGATCAAGGCGGCCGCGGGGATCAGCACGCTGCTGGTGAGCATCTTTTACTTGATTCCGCAAATGGTCGGTGCCGGTTCACTGATTCAACCGTTGCTGGGCTATCCTCACTGGGTCGGCGTCGTGCTGGTGGGCGCGGTCGTGATCACGATCGTCGTGACCGCCGGAATGGTCTCCACCACGTGGGTGCAATTCCTCAAAGGCTCGTTGCTGGTGATCTTCAGCACGGTGTTGGTCTTCGCGGTGCTGAAGAACGGCTTTACGGTCGATAACGATGCCTTCCAAACGATCGGCCCCATCGATGCCGAGGCCCCCGAGGGCGTTGAAATAGAGGGCAGGAGTGTGATCCGGCCGACCGATGGCTGGGAAGATCATCCCTTTGTCCGACTGGCCAGTGTGCGATCTGCCGGTTACGACGTGTTCCACATCGAAGAGGTGCCCGATTCGAATCAAATCCTCTTGCGCCAAGCCCAATCCGTGAGCGGATCGGGTGACGCGAAGATGATCGATGGCGCGCCGAGCGGAGTGGGCGAAGGAGAGAAACAACTCAAACCGATTGGCAGCCTTTCCCGGTTGCCGGGCGACCAATCGTCGACCGGATCGCTCGGCCTGATCTCCTTCTTCAACACACTCTCGGAAAGCGAGGTCAGATTGTGGCGCAACACAACCATCCGACACAGCGACGACTCCACGACGACCGTCTATTATCAGAAAATGACCGAAGGGAATCGCGTGCTGCGTCCCGGCGAGCATCCCAAGTTTGCCGGCATTCGAGGTGGCAAGTTGACCGATCGCCTCGACTTTCTCTCCTTGATGCTCGCGCTCTTTTGTGGAACCGCCTCCCTGCCTCACATCCTGATTCGTTACTACACGGTCAAGGATGAGTCCGCGGCGCGAAAAAGCACCATCGTGGGTATCGCGACGATTGGTTTCTTCTACGTCCTGACGCTTTATCTCGGTCTTGGCGCGATGGTCAGCGGGTCGCTCGACTTGACCGACACGAACATGTCGGCGCCGCTGCTGGCAAGAAGCATCAGCCCGTTGCTGTTCGCAATCATCTCGGCGATCGCGTTCACCACCGTGCTGGGCACCGTCAGCGGTTTGATTCTCGCAAGCAGCGGAGCGGTCGCGCACGATTTACTTGGCGGTGTCTTCGGTGTGAAACTCAGCGGCCAGAAACAAGTCCGCGTCGCCAAGATTGCTGCCGTGGTCGGTGGAGCAATCGCCATCGTCCTGGGCATCTTGTTCAAAGAGTTGAACGTTGGCTACCTGGTTGGTTGGGCGTTCAGCATTGCAGCCAGCGCCAACCTGCCCGCCCTGGTGATGCTGCTGTTTTGGAAAGGCACCACGCGGCAAGGAATTACCGCCAGCGTGTTGGTGGGCATGTTCAGTTCGCTGGGTTGGATTCTGCTCTCGGCGGACACCTTCAAGTCGGTTTATGGATTGGACCCGGCCGACGCGATCGCTCCGTTCAGCCAACCCGGAATCGTGACGATTCCGCTGGCTTTCGTCACGTTAATCGTCGTTTCTCTGATGACGGCCAACAGCCGGTCACTGCAGAGCACGTCCTGATTCCAAGGTCTTGCTTCGCAACTCAACGCAACTTGCCTGGTCGACGAGCCCCCGCTTGCTAGCAACGCGAATTTCAAATCCGACTTGGCCTCGATTCGCAAATCTCATTAAACTTCCCACCCTACGCGGCCGAGGGTGAGGCAGCACCGAGGCGGTGCGGTGACGAGTCGTTGACAAGATGTGATCGATTTCGTCGGCAACGCTTCGCCTGACTTGGGCCGCGTGGCTCGGCCATCGATGGTACGAGAGTGCAGACAGGTTTCGGCCGCACAGGACCGCAGGGAGGGAGCCAATGCCGGGCGAGTCGTTCCGATTCATACACGCCAGCGACTTTCATTTGGAAAGACCGCTTGGCGATCTTGATGCGTTGCCACCGCACTTGAGCGAAGCGATGGCGGAAGCGCCGCGCCGCGCGGCCCAGACGGTGATGGAAGCCGCGTTGGCGGAAAACATCGATTTCCTGGTACTCAGCGGTGACCTGCTGAGCCCACAGGCGGCCGGTCCGCACGGCATGTCGTTGCTGCTCGACTGCTTTGACCAACTTTACGCCAAGCGGAAACCCGTCTTCTGGTGCGCCGGCCTCGCCGATGATCCGCAGAAATGGCCCGAGTCCGTTCCGCTTCCCCCCAACGTCACGCTGTTTCCCAAGAACCGCACCGTCTCGGTTCCGGTGGATCGGGGAGGCCGCACGATATGCATGGTGATCGGCCGCAGCAGCGACGGCCGCAGTGTGTTGCACGTTCCCAGCTACCGCATCGACCCCACGGACGAATTCACGGTCGCCGTTGGCTACGGTTCCTCCGATGTCGATGCATTGGCCGAAGGTCGTTTTGATTACTGGGCGCTTGGTGGACATCACAACCGGGAGGTTCTCGAGGGCGGCGCCAAGGGTGGAGCGGTCTACTGCGGATCGCCCCAAGGTCGCGGCCTCCAGGAAAGCGGACCGCATGGATACAGCGTGGTGGATGTCGACGCGGATCAAACCGTGCGAATTCAGGCGATCGAGTGCGATGCCTTTCGTTACTGCCACGTCGAAATTGACGGGGCCGAGATCGCCGCCGTGGGAGGCATTCGCAATTTAATGGGCGAGAGAATTGTGCGGCTGCAGCACGAGAGCGGCGGCAAGCACCTGCTGATCGGCTGGGACATCTCACTTGGCGGTGGCGACACGATGCACTCGCTCGGCGATGTCGAAGCGCTCGTCCAATGGGTTCGCCGCGAGTACGGCCACGGCACACCGGCGGCATGGACCGCTCGCGTAACGGTTCATCCGCCGCGCAACTATCCCAAGTCGTGGAGTGACGAAGACACAATCCTGGGTGATTTTCTTCGCGCCGCCGAAAAGCATCGCAAGCTCGACGGCCGCGATTTGAATCTCTTGCCGATGACCGAGGAACAAGCTGACTTGCCGGGCACAACAGCGGCCATGTTAGCCGAGGTGTCCTCGTCAACTCGTTCTGAGTTGCTCGATGGGGCAACGTTACTGGGTGTGGAATTGCTCCGGGGCGGGAAGCCAAATTGGGAGCGGAAATCATGAAAGTCAAAGATATTCAAATCGACGGCTTCGGCGTCTGGACCGGACTTTCGGTCGACTCGATGCGCGAAGGCATGACGTTGTTCTACGGGCCCAACGAAGCGGGCAAGACAACATTGATGCAGTTTCTTCGTGCCATGTTGTACGGTTTCACTGAAGAGCGTCGCGATAAGTACCTGCCACCTCTTTATGGCGGCACACCCGGCGGTGCGATTCGAGTGAGCGGTCCCGGCGGCGGCTACGAAATCCGGCGCCACAGCCAGTTAACCGACGCGGGCGTCACCGGGCAATTGACCGTGACCGGGCAAGATGGCCTGAGCCAGGGACAGCATCGACTGACGAGCCTGCTGGGACAAATTGACGAACCGATTTTCACCAACGTGTTTGCCATTGGCATTCGCGAACTCCAAGAACTCAGCACACTCGACGATACCGCCGCGGCGGATGAGCTTTACAAACTCTCCAGCGGGCTCGATCGCGTTTCGCTGGTCGATGTCCTGCGAAGTTTGCGCAGCGGCCGAAGCAACTTGATCGGAAACCGGTCCGACGAGAACCCCGAAGCTGCCAGGCTCATCGCGCTGATTCGAAAACGGGAAAAGCTACGTGATGAAGTCGAGCAATTGACGCGGGGCGGTCGGCGATGGAGCGAACTGGCGCTGCAGCGTCGAACGCAAAGCCAAGAAATCGAACAACTTACCGATCGGATGACCGCTTGGGAGCATGAATCACGTTGTGTCGAAATCGCCACGGGTGTCTTTGATACCTGGTGCCAACGCAAAGCATTGACCAAGGAAATCGAGAAACTCGAAGCCGAAACGATCCTGCCCGATGACGCTCCGGGACAACTCGTCCAAATCGACGCGATGATGGACGAACGTCGCAACCGCTTGGAGGAAATCAAGAACAAGCGACGGGCGATTCGTGAAAAGGCCGAACAGTTGCCCGTCAGCCGCCGCATGCTGGATCTGCAGGGCCGGATTGAGGCCGCGTCCGAACAAGCCACTTGGGTCGAGGCACTGGAAGAACAAATCGAACGTCTGAATGTCCAGATCGACAAGGCCAAGAAACAACTCGAGGCCGATGCCGATCGTTTAGGAATCGACGACGAAGATCGTCTTGCCCTGGTCGACGGCGATACGCAATCCCTGCCCGACCTTTCTCGTCAATCACTCGCCGCTTTGTCCGGACCTGCCAAGAAGGTCAAAGAGCAGTTGTTCCTGATGCGGCAGGCGCGAAACGAGGCCAATGAACACAAGGCGCGCGCCGAGAAACTATCGGAAACGCTTCGCCAAACACTCGATAAGGCCAACGCGACAAATCTGCAACAGGCAATTCGCCAGCAGAATGAGTCGATCACCAAACTTCGGCATCGCGTGCAACTTGGTGAGCACCTGGAAAAGCTCAAGCGACATTACCGGGAGCTTGAAAAAGAAACGATCGAATTGACGACCGCCGAGGCCTTGCCCGTCGATCGATTGATTCTGCTTGCGGTCCCCTTCATTTTCGGTGGCATGTCGCTGATCTACGGCGTCTCCCACGTGTTCGGTTTGACGTGGCTCGTCTCCGAGCCCGATCCGACTTGGGGCATGCTGTGCATCTTGATGGGCTCCATGGGCTTGCTGCTGTATTACTTCGGACGAGAAAACGGTCAACGTGCCACGCATAACGACCGTGAAGAATGCGAGCGGCAAATCGATACACTTCGTCGCCAGATCCGCGAACTGGAATCAGAACGGAACGACGTCGACTCGACGCTGCCGGGCGGAAACGAATCGATCGAACTTCGCGTCCGCGAGCGAGAACAGCTGCTGGCCGAGCTGGAAGCTCTCTTGCCGAGCTACCACAACCACGAAGCCGCCCTGCACGCGTACAACGCCGCGAAGAATCGAGCCGGGGCGGCGGCCGAAGCGCTGCGCAAGGCCCGCAGCGAATGGTCGGCCACACTGGAACAGCTCGGACTCAGTGAATCGATGTCGCCCTCGAGCGTGCGAGACCTGAGCGATGGTTACGAGTCCCTGCAAGCCAGCCGACGACGCCTGGACGAGTTGCAGGCGGAAAAGGACCAGCGAAGACGCGAACGGCAAGCAATCGCCAAACGGATCGAAACGCTCTACGTGGAAGCCTTGGAAGTCAACCAGGAAGCGGCCGGGTCGATCGATGGCGATATCGGCGACCTGGAAGAGGCGAACGCGAAACGATTCAAACCGCGCACCGGACCGCTCGATCAGCTCAACCACCTGCACGAAGAACTCTCGCGCCAACAGCACTGGATCAAGCGTCGCCGCGAACTCAAAGAACAAGACGTGCAATTGAAACGCCAACAGATTGCCCACCAGCGGGCAATCGAGCGTGGCGAGCAACAGCGTCGAGCCTTGTGGGCGAAGTGCGGCGTGGCAACGCCCCAGCAGTTCTACGACCTGGTCGATAACAAAGCGCGCCTGTCCGAACTGCGCGATCGCTACGAAGAACTCGACAAACAAGTCATCTCGATGATCGGCAACCACGTCCCCTACGACGACGTGGCTCACGAAATCGAAGGTTCCACCGCCGCCGACTTGGAAAAGCGCTGGGAATCTCTGACCACACGAATGACCGAGACGGAAACACGGATTGCCCAGCTGCGCACCCAGCAGGGCGAACTCGCTCAAGAAATGAAACACCTGGGCGACGATCGTCGTCTCAGCATCGCGCAGCTCGAACTGGAGTGCATCGAGCGGCGAATCGAAGGGCTGACCCAACGCTGGCAGACACTGGCAATGGCGAGTTGTCTGCTGGAAGATGTCTGCGGCACGTTCGAGCGGGAACGCCAACCGGAAACGCTTCGTGAAGCCTCCACGTTCCTGAACCAGTTGACCAACGGCAAATACACTCGCATCTGGACTCCGCTGGGCACCAACCAATTAAAGATTGATGATGCGGACGAAAAGTCGATCCCCTTGGAAGTGCTCAGCCGGGGAACGCGTGAGGCGGTTTTCATCGCGTTGCGTTTGTCGCTTGCCGCGGCTTACGCTCGTCGCGGCGTGATGCTGCCGCTGGTCCTCGATGACGTGCTGGTGAACTTCGACCACGATCGCGCCGTGCACGCGGCCAGAACGCTCAAGACGTTCTCCGAACTTGGGCACCAGGTCCTGATGTTTACCTGTCACCAACACATCGTCGATATCTTTCACGACATCGACGTCGAAGTCCGAATCCTGCCGACGCAGGGCAAGCCGGGTCGCGCTACCGTTCTGCTCCCCGAAGTTTTTGAAGAAGAGGAAGAGTACGAAGAAGAAGTGTTGGAGGAAGTGATGGAGCAGCCGGAGCCCGAACCCGAACCGGAAGTCGAAGTCGCCGAACAGGAGCAGCCGGCCGTTGCCGAAGAACCGCCATTGGTGATCGCGGTCGAAGCGGAACCCGAACCGGAACCAGCACCGAAGCCCGATCCGCCCAGACCGAAGAAGAAAGTCAAGTCCCGCGTCGAGTATGTCGCCCCACTGGTCAGCGAAGTGGTCGAGGTGGAATCGGAGCCCTCGCCCGAGATCGGTTGGGCCTGGTTCGAACGCGAACCGATCGAGCGCCTCGGCGAGGTCGAAAGTGCGCTCGCCTCGATCGCCAATCACACGCTGCTGGACGACGCCACCGCCGACCCGGGCGACGTCCCGCCGGAAGTCTGGGACCGCAATGAAACGTGGTGGTAATCATTGATCAAGTCAATTGCACCTTCGCATGCATTTCGTCGTCGAGCGACGGTTGTTCACCTGCGGCGTACGCTTTCCCCGCCTTGAGGAGATACTTGACTCCCTGAAGGCCCGAGTTGTCCCAATACTCACCCGAAAGCGAAATCACATGTATGAGGCGGAGGTCCGGGCTCAATTTGCCTTCCGGAAACCAAACCTTCCATGACTCTTTCCAGCACGCATCGATCTTGGCGGGATCCTGTTCAATGGTTGCCATGCCGGTCAATGCAACAAAGCGATTACCGGACTGGCACGTCACGCAAACCCGGGAATCTCCCTCGAGTTCGTCGACTTTTTCCGACTCGGCGTGAGTGATAAAGAAGACATCATTGTCCGACTCGACATCAGCGAGCACCATTGGTCGCGCATTGAGCTGGCCGTCCTTTGACACGGTGACCAACATCCCATGGCTGAAGTCTTGCAGGAGCCCACGAAGTTTTTTCTCTTGCTCGGCCATATCTTTTTCCTTTGATTAGTTTCAGGTTGATCGGTTGCAATTGCTTCACTGTCAAGCGAATGGGCCGCAATCGCGATGCCAAGCGAACACGATCACGTCGACACCCTGACCTGACCGGCATCCGCGAATCGTGAATCAGCAGGTCGGGTGCCATGAGGCCAGGTTGGTTGATGGGGAATCATCCATTGCGTAGAAACGCTGGCGAAGGCAACTGCGTGGTTTTCTGCCAGATTTATCGCATTCGGCGCCAACGTGGCCGCCGTAAGTCATCGCGAGGCTCAGCGGTCAACGGCGACTAACAAGAACGATTGTTGATTCTTTGGCATCACCATTCGGGGGTCATCCGGTGGACCATAAGTCTTTCCGACATTAATCGCGACGGAGTACTGATGGACGACAACGCAACCGGAAATCCCTACAAACCGGCGTCAGGTGCGAGCGACAAGAAGTCTTCAAGTTTAACCGTTTCGCAAGCAATCCTCCTTTACTTTGTTGCGCTGGTCTTGGTGCTTCGTGGCGGCTTTATGCTTCTTTCATGGGCGATGCAATTGTCGTCCGGCTTCGAGATTGATTCGCACTTCTACGCTGCGACAATCGCTAAAGACGGCATCTATGGATTTACGGCACTTATCGGCGGGTTGATGCTGCTGGTCCGGCACAAACTTGGCTGGTGGTTTTCGCTCTTGCACTGGTGCTGGTATGTCGCCTGCGAGATCTTCGTTGTCGCTGCCGGGGCGACGCTTGGCTGGCGTGTTCCCGTGCATCACGACCCACCGGCGCTGTACCGCGTCATGGGCGTCACCGCATTGATGGCATTAGCTGGACTTGCCATACTTCTCTGGCGACCGATCGCTACAAACTGCGGCGCACCAACACCAAAGCGATACAAGGTGGCGATGGTCGCGATGATTCTGTCCGCAATGGCGGCGTTTGCCGTCAATGGGTGGATGTCCATGCGATAACCATGTCGCGCACGGGAAAGCTTCACGGCCAGTCATTGAGCAACTCCTAAATAAGCGTGCGCGATTGTGGAACAGTGCGGAACTCCTCGTGCTCGTGCTCAACGAAGCGGTGCTCGCAATTGAAAAGGATGGTAAGAGCCGCGACTATTGATTCGAGCACGAGCACCGTCGCGAGCGACTGAGCACGAGCACGAGCACGAATAGCAATTCACAATTGCGCACACTTATTTAGAGACGAGCCCCAAGGCTTTGGTGACACCGACCGAGTAGAATTCATGACACCCTATCAAGAAATCTTCATTCCGATTTTCTTGTTGGGCTGCTCGATAGCTGCGATCGCTTCATTCTTCGCTGGCCGTTTGTCTGGATGTGTTTGGCCGGTAGTCTTATTGTTTACGGGTGTTTTTGCTTTCTGGTCGGCTGTGTTCATTGGTTCCGAGCTGGGGTATCGCGCTTGGCAGTCCATGCCCGATCCACCGGAGGAGGCGTTCAGTGATGCGTCAGCATTGGGCGCGTTAGTTCTTGGCTGGCTTCCTGGCGGAATCTTCTGCCTAACCGTTTTCTGTTTGGTTCGCGGAATAAGGTGGATCTTACGCTGGGCAAATACGAATGTGCTCGCGAGAGAGGAAGAGTCGGTTGGACGACCTGTTGAAACCGGAAACCCCTACCAGAGTCCCAACGACTGACAGCAAGGCACTGAAGCTGCTCCAGCAAGTGCCGAAGACCGGATCCCTGTTTTCCACCTGAAGACGTTCTGGCCTAGCATGACACGCCTCTACGTCGCGCACTGGTTCGTTGCGGTGGTGGCGGGAACCCTTGCCATTGCTCCGTGGTGTCCCCGCAGACTAACGCGTCGCGGGCTGATGATCACGGTGACAGCACTGGCCGTGATCATGGCGCTGGTCGCTTGGATTGATCGCCCCGCCTGACTTGATGCCAGATTCCCGACTTTCCTTACAAGCGATAAGAACCAGAATTTCGGCCACGAAGGCACACGAATGGACACGAAGTCCGTCAGCTGATCCATTCGTGTGCCTTCGTGTTGCTTGGTGGCCGTCGATGCGGCAGGCCTAGGGCATTGGACGGATCACTTTACCATCAGGCTCGCGCTCGAACGTTCGGACATCGCCGCATTACGCCCGCCAATCACCGCTCCGGTACATTGGCTCGTATGCGGGGCATTGCATGCGGCGCACTAACTCGGAGCGAACGGCAAGTGACAGTGCCGCCGGACGATTCCAAATCCGGCCGGATGAAATTGTGCATTCTAGGGAGTCTGGTGGGCTTCGCGGGTCTTGCTTCGCTGTGTTCGATCCGCCAATTTGCGTCTCGCCCTTCAGATTTTCCTCTGGCGTCCCAGCGGCCCCTTTGGTTACACGAACCAACTGTCGAGTGTCTTTTCTACCCTCCACTCAACAGGTGTGTTTCATGCTGCGTCGTCTATTCCGACTCTTGGTTCGTTCCCCCCAGGCTCCCACGTTACTTGATACCGCATCGGATCAGGTCACTCTCTACGCAAGGATTGACGAGCCTTCACAACGCCGCATCCGCCGCGTTCCATCTCCGTCCAAAACAATCCGCAAGCCGGCTCCCCAGGTCAGCCATCGCGAACGCTTGCTGAGCATGAAGTTGGAACACACCAGGTTGTGCAGCGCCCATCGCTGCGAGCGTCTGAACCAACTAGGCATCGTGACCGCGGGTGACCTGGCGTCGGTCGATCCCGAACGATTGGCCAGTCACTTCACGGCACAGCGGAGGGCGGCCAATGTGTTCAAGCGTTACCGACGAGCGATTCGCCTCGCCGCCTCGGTGCCAGGCATGATGCCTCGAGATGCGATGCTTTTGATCAGTGTTCATCGGCGCAGCGTGCGGGGCCTCGCCTCCGAATCACCCTCTGCTTTGCATCGAGATCTCGAGCGGTATGCCGAGAGCACCAAAGGTCGCCTGCAGCTTCGCGGTCGACCGATTCCCAGCACTCGTCGACTGAAACGCTGGATCAATCAATGCGAGACGATGGCGGTCCACCGACCGATCTACGCCCGCGCGGCATGAGTTGCCGAATCGCCAGCCGCACGCCATCATGGAAAGAAAGGCCGAACCTACACGGTGATGACTCTTGGGATGATTGAGTCGATTCCGTTTTCTCACCCACGGCCTTTTCACCCACCCGATTTCCAACGCCCCTGCAGAATTGGAAGACTGCATTCCGGTCGCAACCTGTGCAGGGGCGTGCAGTTGGCGCATTGATCATGCAAGAGTTCGAACGAGAGATCGATCACAGGCAGTCGGTGCTCAGCAAGAAGTCGTTGACTCGACGCGCGATCGTCGCCTCGGTTTTGTTTCACCTCGCGTTGATCGCCGTCCTGCTGTTCTGGTACGTGCCGCTGCCGACGGCGTCAAAAAGCGCGGGCGGCGTTTCCAACACTGACGACCAACGATTCGAAAGCCCGCCCCCCGACCCAAAGCGTGCTCCGCCGCTGGTCGAGAATCCGAAGGTCCCAAAGGAACAGATCGAAGCCTCGATCGAGGCACAAATTGAAGCGACCGAGTCACTCTCCGACGAGAAGAAGCTGACGGAGCTGGAAAAGAACCTGCAGCGACTCGAATCGATTGCCAGTGAAGACTCGGTTCGGGAAGTCACCGCGACCATCGCTGGTTCGCTTGGGCTCGAGCCTGGCCCTCGACCAGCTGAGCAACCACCTGCTGGCGAACTGGACCCGGATACCGCACAAATCCTCGAGGTGAATCGTTTCCAAGATCCCAGTGGGCAGTGGAAATACACTTCCGTGCTGGTCGACGCCGAGGGACGAACCCAAGAGGTTCCATTGACCGAAGCCGAAGGGGAAAGCGCGTACAAGACGATGCAGACACTCAAACAGTATCCGAGTGCCGATGGAATTTATCGGCAATTGGTCATGCCGATGATCCAGGGAATGATTGAGGCGAGCGAGAAGACCCAGCAGGCAGCGCGACAAGCCGAGCAGATGCAGTCTCAAGCCGCGGAAGCTTTGCCCATGGTCCCCAGCGCGCGGTGACCAGCCGACCGGCCCTCGTCGATCAACCTTTCCGGTTCGCTGAAATCGAACCAGGCAACATTGCCGACGCTCGGTCGGATCACCAAGTCGGCCGGTTCTAGAATCTTGCGTCGCAGCAACTGCTCACAGATATCGTCGACGCGCATCATGACTTCGATGGCGGTCTTGCACTGGTCGATCTTGGTGTGGTCCTGGCCCACATCGACCGCGATGGTCATATCGCTGGCGTAAGTCTTGGCGACCATCGCCGGTACCGATTCCACCACGCCAATATCGGACAGCAACATGCCGTCCCAGGGAACAGGCGGAAAGATTCCCGGGATCGCCGATGACGCCAACACCGCGCGGCGCAGCGGTCCTTTTTCCACAACCACGCGCTGGCCACTCAATAGATCCACCGCCACGATGCTCATCGGGATCGGCAAATCTTGAAGGTCAACATCGGGCAGCAGATAGTCAATCGAATCACGGAGTGGATCGGCGGGGATCAGGGAGGCGCTCGTTACGACACGGCTGAGCTTGCGATGCGCCCCGAGGTAACGGCGAATCCGACCATACCAGGAGAAGATGCCGCCGGAGGATTCTTCGTCGGCGGGCGGTGCGGCCCCAAACAACACCTGTTGCTTACGATGAAAGATCGGCGAGTGCAGGAGCTCGATCGCTTTTGCCTGCACGCGAAGAATGTCCCGGTCCGCGGCGCACATGGCACCAACCAGGCTTCCCATGCTGACACCCACGATCCGCTCGGTTTGAACTCCTGACTCGCCGATCGACTGCATGACTCCCAGGTGAGCGATGCCACGAGCACCTCCGCCGCCGAGCGCAACGACGGCGCGGCGAGGTGGCGGCAAGGCCGGCAACGCGGTTCGACCTGACAAGAAAATGTCGAGAAGCTTCATGATGTGACTCTCCCTGCTAGATCAATCGTTCTTGTAGGGCATCAAGATGTCACCGCCGACGACGTCGCGCAGTTCGCTCCAACCCTCCGCAGCGATCTGCTCGCCGAGCCGAGTGACCTGACGAAAGTCGGCTTCGCCTGGCACTCCCCCGCGAATCTTGCGATCCAGTTCGCGGCAAATGGT
>JARFQX010000256.1 GCA_029287555.1 Rubripirellula sp.
TCCCAAACCCGCCCACCAATATCCAGTTGCCGTGTTGCAGCGATTCTTGATCTTCTTGTGCGCTTCGTTCGGCGTCGCCTTCGGCGCCGTCGGCGCGGACGCAGATGACTTCGGATCTTCGGCCTCAAGCGAAGCCAGTGACCTGACCGATGTCGAGGCGATCGGGCTGCTCAGCCGTTTCTGCATCGATTGTCATCAGGGCGAGGACGCGGAAGCGAATCTCGACTTGGAAGACTTTACATCGGCGGGGGAATTGGCCGATGCGATTGATGCGTGGACCCAAATCGCATCGCGCGTCTCCGACGGTACAATGCCGCCGCCCGAGGTCGAAGCTCCTTCACCGGCTCTACGCCAATCGTTCGTCCATTGGATACGCCAGTCTATTCGAGCCGCCGTTTGCGATGATGGAATCTCACCCGGTGGTCCGATGATCCGTCGCCTGAATCGAAACGAGTATGCCAACACGGTCCGTGACCTGCTGGGGATTCACGTCGACGCATCACACGCACTGCCTTCGGATGGTGCTGGCGGTGAAGGCTTTGATAACGCCGCCGAAACACTGTTCATTTCACCCATTCACGCGGAGAAGTACCTCGAGGCGGCGCGGGAGGCCCTGGAACATGCACTGAAGGATCCTCGATCACGCAAGACGCTGCTCGTCGCTCAGCCGAGTCAAGAAGTTTCGCCCGAGCAAGCGGCTCGCAAAGTGCTGGAGGAATTCCTTCCCCGAGCGTTCCGTCGTCCCGTCGACGAAGACCATCTGAGTCAATACTTGGATCTGTTCGAGTTGGCCCATGACCAGGAAGGTGCTTTTACTCCGGCCATCAAGTTGGTACTCGAAGCAGCGATGGTCTCGCCCAACTTTCTCTTCCTCTGGGAAGCCCCCAACAAGAGCCACGAGCCGACCTTGATCTCGCAATGGGAAATGGCGTCACGTTTGTCATACTTCCTGTGGGCGTCGATGCCGGATCGCGAGTTGATGGAGCTTGCAACTGAAGGACGTCTTCACGACGAGAGGGTGCTCAGGGAACAGGTCGCGCGAATGCTTCACAGCGAAACCGACCGCCGAGGACTAAGACGAAGTTCCAAGGTGCGCGGATTTGCGGCCAGCTTCACCGAACAGTGGTTGGGGACTCGTGCACTGGGACGCGAATTCAAACCAGACAAGTCGGTGGCCGGTCGTCGCTACGATTCGGAGCTGGAAGGTGGCATGAAGTACGAGCCGATCTTCTTTTTCGAGGATCTGCTTTCGGATAATCGATCGTTGCTGAATCTGATCGATTCCGATTTCACTTACGTCAATCGCGATCTCGCCCGGCACTATCGCGTGAAGGGCGAGTTCCGAGAACAACCCAAGCGCGTTGAACTGCCCGAAGACAGTGTGCGAGGAGGCTTGCTCGGAATGAGTGCCGTGCTGGCGATCTCCTCCTATCCACATCGCACCAGTCCGGTGTTGCGAGGCAAGTGGATTCTCGAAACGTTGTTGGGGACGCCTCCGCCGCCCCCACCGCCGGGCGTCCCGAATTTGGACGCCCAGACGTCGGACGTGAGCGGCAAGTCACTGCGGGAGAGAATGGAACTACATCGATCCGATCCCACTTGTGCCGCCTGTCATGCAGCGCTCGATCCGTTGGGTTTTGGACTCGAGAACTTTGACGTGCTTGGTCAGTGGCGCAGCGAAACCGAAGGCATTGCGATCGACGCCCGCGGCCGGCTTCCAGACGGAACATCGTTTGATGGTCCTGAGGAGTTAAAAGCGTTGCTGATGCAGCGCAAAGATCTGGTCATTCGCAATCTGACCGCCAAAATGCTCGGGTACGCACTCGGACGAGGCCTGACGCACGAGGAAGACTGCGTCGTGGAAGAAATCGCCGAGGTCTTGGCCGAAGATGACTACCGCGCACAAACGCTGGTTTTCGAGATCGTCACGAGCGTACCGTTCCGATACAAACAAGGGCGGGATCCCACCTTGGCGGTGAAACTCGATGACCAGCAGCCGACAAGATCGTCGACCGAGAAAGCAAACACCGACCGTCCTGTTGAGTCGTTATCAAAAGAGGAACCAACCGATGGCTAACCGTGACACCCAGCCGAGCCGTGGCACCCAGCCGAGCCGTGACACCCAGCCTAATGCCGTGCGGGAAGTCTTCTTGGACGACTGCGAAAACGGTCGAACTTCGATTTCGCGGCGCACGCTGTTGCGCGGCACCGGGGCGGCGCTCGCTCTGCCTTGGCTCGAAGCGATGATGGGCTCGACTCACCGAGGCGTGGCGGCCGACGGTTCCGATGCTGTTCGGCAAGAAGCCGGAGAGTCTCCCGTACGCATGGCGGCCTTCTTCGTACCCAACGGCGTCCGCCAAGACATGTGGACACCCGAAGGCGAGGGTCGCGACTACAAGCTTTCGCCAACCTTGCAGCCACTGCAAGAATTCCAAGACCAATTGCTTGTGTTGACGAATCTGTGGAACCAGGCCAGTGATTTCGGGGACGGGCACTACGTCAAGACATCGGGCTTCCTGACCTGCACAACGATCAACAAGTCACTTGGCATCGATTTGAACTGCAACGGGCGATCGATGGATCAAGTCGCGGCCGGGACGACGCGTGGAAAAACTCCCCTGCCGTCCCTCGAGCTTGGAATTGATCCCGTCTCGACGGGCGTCGATACCAATGTCGGCTACACACGTGTCTACGGATCGCACATCGCGTGGAGCGGCCCCACGAGCCCGCTCGCCAAAGAACTCAACCCGAGATTGGTGTTCGAGCGACTGTTCCGCGCCGCCCACCCGAAGCAGGGCGGATTTCAACGTGACCGCCTGCTACTCGACCGAGTTCTGGAGGACGCGAAGCAACTCAAGCAGCGCCTAGGTGCTGCCGACCGGCAACGTATGGACGAGTATCTGCAGTCGGTCCGATCGATCGAAGAGCGACTGCAGAACCAGCAGCAAGGCCGCAGCAGTTGGGAGCCGCTCGCGGTGATCAATCCTGACCAGGCCCCCGCGGAGGAGAGGCTCGATGACTTCCCCGAGCATGTTCGATTGATGATGGATATGATCGCGCTTGCGTTCCAAACCGATACGACGCGCGTTTGCACTTTCATGTTCGGCAACGCCGTCAGTGGCCGGAATTTCTCATTCCTCGAAGGCGTATCCGGTGGACACCACGACACGTCGCATCATCAGAACAACGAAGACAAGCTCCGCGCGTACCAGTTAATCAATCGCTGGCACATTCAACAGTACGCTTACCTGCTGCACAAGCTTCGCGGAATGCGTGAGGGTGAGGGGACGGTCTTGGACAACTCGATGATCTTGTACGGATCGGGATTGCGAGATGGCAACAGCCATAATCCCCACAATCTGCCGATTCTGTTGGCTGGATCCGGGTGCGGTCGATTGGCGACCGGGCAACACCTC
>JARFQX010000262.1 GCA_029287555.1 Rubripirellula sp.
GGCTGAAGGATCTGCATCACTACGACACCTACGTCCCGATCCTCGGTGACGTGGAGAAGCACCACACGTGGGACGAAGCTGTCGAAGTTGTGATCAAGTCGCTCGAACCACTCGGCAGCGAATACTCGGCCGCTCTGGAAGAGGGACTGCGAGGTCGCTGGGCCGATCGATACCCGAACCGCGGAAAACAGAGCGGCGCTTTCAGTTGCGGATCGTTCGATGGCAATCCCTACATCCTGATGAATTTCAAACCGCAAGTGCTCAACGATGTGTTCACCCTGACCCATGAAGCGGGTCACTCGATGCACACTTGGTATTCATCCCGCCATCAGCCCTTTGAATACTACAACTACACCATTTTTGTGGCTGAGGTCGCGAGCACGTTCAACGAACAACTGCTCACCGACTACTTGCTTCGCAATGCGAACGATGACAACGAGCGGGCTTACTTGATTAATAACGAGCTCGACAGCATTCGAGCGACGGTCGTTCGACAAACGATGTTCGCCGAGTTTGAAAAGCAGACTCACGAGATGGCCGAAGCGGGCGAACCATTGACAGTCGAGTCCTTTCGAAGCGTCTACCGTGAACTGCTTGATGCTTACTTTGGTCCCGAATTTGTGATCGACAGGTCGCTCGAGCTGGAGTGTTTCCGCATCCCGCATTTCTACCGTGCGTTCTACGTGTACAAGTACGCGACCGGATTGGCCGCGGCCGTCGCGCTGTCTCGACGTGTCTTGGAGGGAGGCGAACCGGAGTTGAAAGACTACCTTTCGTTCCTCTCGGGCGGATGCAGCAAAGATCCACTCGATCTGCTCCAGGACGCCGGGGTCGACATGACGAGCCCCGATCCGGTCAAGACGACGCTGGAGCGATTTGGCAAGCTGACCGACGAACTCGATACGCTGATTTGATCACGCGGACCTGGAGATCCTGCGACATTGCATCGGTGGTATCCACTTCACTCCATCACAGCCATTTCACGTCGCTGCCGGGAATCGGGGCGGGGTACTTTCCGGATTCATCCGGCAACACGGGCGGTTGATCATCAAGCTTGTGCAGATGATCCGTGCTGCCAAGTTCCACCTCGCTTTGCAGTGCGTCGTTCCACTTGACCCGCTTGCCACTGTAAGTCGCCAGTCGTCCCAGAATCGCGGTCATCGTACTCATCGCCGCAGCATCACATTCGTTGGGAACGTCGCCACGCCGGATCGCGTCGAACAGGTCGTTCATCTCCGATTGCCAGCCCTTGCCGGCTGCATCGACGGCATCGCTTTGCCAGAGCTTGGATCCGTAGCGATCTCGGATCACCGCCTCGGTGATGTTCGCGGTGCCTTCGCCACCGTGCACGTGTTCGCTGATGCTTTGCCAACAGCCCTGCATTTGCCGACACTGGCTGAACAGCTTGAAACCATTGGCATAGGTGAACTCGACGGTGTGATGATCGAAGATCTGACCGTGGTCGATACCGCGGCGAAGTTCGCGACCACCTTGGCCCTGAGCCTCGACGGGATGGTCCTGAAGGAGCCAATTGATCACGTCGAGGTTGTGGATGTGCTGCTCGACCAAATGGTCACCGCTAAGCCAGGTAAAGTAGTACCAATTACGTAGTTGGTACTCCAATTCGCTTTGGCGATGCGAACGGGGACGCACCCAATGGCCTCGCCCGTTCCAATAGGCACGGGCAAACTGCAAATCGCCGATCGCACCCTGCTGCAATCGTTCAATGCACTCGATGTAACGCGACTCGTGACGGCGCTGCAAACCGACCTGCACGGCAAGCTGGCGTTGCTTTGCGACCTGATTCGCCGCGAGAATCCTTCGCACGCCAGGCGGATCGACGGCCAGAGGTTTTTCCATGAAAACGTGTTTACCGGCGGCCACGGCCGCCTCGAAGTGCTGCGGCCGGAAACCAGGCGGTGTCGCCAAGATCACCACATCGACATCGCTCTGCAGCACTTGCCGGTAGGCGTCGAGTCCCACGAAGCGACGATCCTCGACATCCACCCGCCCACGGTGCTGGCCCTTGATCGAACGAAAGGCTGTGTGCAGGTTGCTTTGAAAAACGTCTGCCATCGCCGTCAGCTTGACATCGCCATCGCCGCCGATCGAGTCGGACGTCGCGAGCGCTTGGATCGCGGCTGCGGACCCGCGACTGCCGCACCCGATCAAACCCAAACGGATCGTATCGGACCCGAAAGGATGGGCGGCACGCGCGACACTTAGGTTCGTTCCGACCAGGGCGCCGCCAGCGAGCATCATCCCGCTTCCCTGTAGGAACTTTCGACGCGAAGGCGTGTGACCTTCGTGCTGGCGAGGCGGTTGAGAGGATGGGGTCATGCGTGAAGCGACAGCGAAGCGGAGGGGCGGTGGAGGGCGGGGAGACGCAATCATCCCGACCGGTCCCCTGACGATACATCGTTCGCAGCAGTGCGACAACGGAAAAGGGGCCGCAGTTCGAAAGCGGGGCCCAAAATGCGCGAGGCAACGACCGGGCAAATTCGAGATGCGTCCGGTGCCTCCCCTTTTTCCCCGCACTGATTCGCTAGGGGCGGACGTACTCGGGCTCGGGTAGGACTTCGGGTCGGCGAAGCACCGTGGCTTCAATGATGCTGTCGGGAGGATAAAGGACTTCTCCCGTCTTCTTTTCCTTGTAAGGGTCGACGCGCCGCAATCGCGACACGACATCCATTCCCTCAATGACGGTGCCAAAGACCGTTTGCTGTTCCGAGGCGGTCAGGATTGGCAGCAGCAGGATTGCGAACTGGCTGCTGGCCGAATTCGGAATGAAGCTTTTAGAATCATCGGGCATCGGAATCTTGGCCATCACGAGCGAGCCTCGCAGAGCCTTGCGCGCCCCGGGCCGCGCGTGCTCGTCGCGCAGGAATTGACCGCAATTTCCAGTACCGGTCCCGCCCGGATCACCGGTTAAGGCCAGCAAATGATCGATCACCTGAAAGAAATCGAGACCGTTGTAGAAGCCCTCCTCGACGAGCCGAATGAAGTGCGACACAGTCGATGGTGCCTGATCGATGAAGAGTTCAACGACAAAATCTCCCTGGGTCGTCGTAAACAAAACACGAGGAAGCCGATCCTCGGCCCGTTCCGCTTTGCGAAGCTCCGCTTCGGATTCAAACTGCTTTCGATATTCATCCAGGTTGAACTCCAGTCGGCTGTCGACCTCTTCCTGGTTCTCATCCAACATCGCGTCGTAGATCTTCTTCGCCATTTCGAATTCGCCGCATACGACAGCGGACCTGGCGGCAGTCTCGAACAGGTATTTCAATTGCGAGCCACCATCAACCAGCCGTGCGGCGCCTTCGAGAGTCGGAGCGTCGTAGATGTCTCGGCCGTACCGATGTTGGATCATCGTCGCCATGAAAGTCGCGGCTTCTT
>JARFQX010000263.1 GCA_029287555.1 Rubripirellula sp.
ACCGTTCGCACAATCAGGAGTCGTGTATGCCCTCGAAGGATAATCAAAGCTCGCGCCGCGGCACATCGTCCAGCAAGAAGAACGCTTTTTGTTCTTTTTGCCGGAAGAGTTATCGCGATGTGGGACCACTCGTTGAAGGTCCCGGTGACGTCTACATTTGTGGAGAGTGCATCGAGCTGTGCCAATCGATTCTCGACCAGGAGCAGCGTCGGCGTGGCCCCACGAAGACGCTGTTCACCGAGATTCCCTCACCTCGAGTGATCGTTGAGCACCTGGACCAATATGTGATTGGCCAAAACGCGGCGAAGCGCGTGCTCGCCGTGGCCGTCCACAATCACTACAAGCGATTGACCAGTGAATGGGAAGGTGGCGCGGACATTGAGATCGAAAAGAGTAATATCCTGTTGGCCGGTCCGACCGGCAGCGGAAAAACGCTCTTGGCCCGTTCTCTGGCCCGTATGCTGAATGTTCCCTTTGCCATCGGAGATGCCACAACGTTGACCGAAGCGGGATACGTTGGTGAGGATGTCGAGAACCTGCTTCTGAAGTTGCTGCACGCTGCCGACTTCGATGTCGAGCAGGCTCAACGCGGGATTCTGTACATCGACGAGGTCGACAAGATTGGCAAGACAAGTGCCAACGTATCGATCACGCGCGATGTCTCCGGCGAAGGTGTGCAGCAAAGCCTTTTGAAGATGCTCGAAGGTACCGTTGCCAATGTGCCTCCACAGGGTGGCCGCAAGCATCCCGAACAACAGTACATCCAGATGGACACGAGTAACATCTTGTTCATCGTCGGCGGTACGTTCGTGGGAATCGAAGACATCATTCGCAAGCGACTTGGTCACAAGACCCTTGGGTTTGGTGGCGAGAGCATGCGGAACGAACAAACCGATTCGGAACTGTTGGCCCAGGTCCAGACGGAGGACATCCTCCAATTCGGCCTGATCCCGGAACTGGTCGGTCGCTTGCCCGTAGTCAGCTACCTGCAGCCGCTTGATGAGGATGGCCTGGTGCAGGTGATGAAAGAGCCGAAGAATGCTCTGGTTAAGCAGTACCAGGCGTTGTTCCAAATGGAGAATTGCGAGTTGCAATTCACCGACGGAGCGCTTCACTTCATCGCCGAGAAGGCGCTCGCCAAGGGCGTCGGGGCTCGTGGCCTGCGGGGCATCCTCGAAGAGGTGATGCTGGACATCATGTACGACCTGCCCGATCAACCTGAAGGCACCGTCTACACGATCGACGAAAAAGTCGTCGCGGGTGTCCGAGACCTGTTCCAAATGCCCACCACCAAGAGCGCCTAGCGCCGAAGTGTGGATGGACCAACAAAGCGAAAACGGTGAGTCGCCAGCCCTGGCAACTCACCGTTTCTTGTTTGTTGAGAAGAAGGGGTGAGCCAACCAGTCGGGCCCGGAGCACCGCCGCCGGGCTCAAATCCCGACGGCTGCGCGACGGCTATTCGTCGCCTGGCTTCTTGTAGAACTTGGAGATGTCGAGCGATGCTCGACGCTCCTCCTCCATCAACTTGACGCGCGATTCCAATCGTTCCATCCGCCGCATCAATTGTGGAATCGCGTCCTTGTTCTCCTCGCGCGGCTTGGGACGAGGAACGACCGGATAGCCGAGGTGGCGCTGCATCGCACCGAAAAGATACAGCGGTTCCTTCTGGCGATTTCCCAAAGCGATCCGCCCCTCTTTGCGGCCAAACAGAAACGGGCCTTTCCCCTCCACCGACTCGCCCGCCTCTTTCAGTCGCGCCTCGTATTCCTCACTGGCCAGGAACAACAGATCGGCCATGTCGACCAGACCGATTTGGGCCCGCAACATCAAGATCCACTTGGCCCATGGCTTGGAGAAGAGCGGGTCGTTGCTGATTGCCGTCAAACCGCGATCGTAATGGAGCCGGTTACGACAGAGCACTTCGAACTGGAAGAAAAAGAGTCCCGCCTGCGTGCAGCCTTCCTCTCGGTACTTGGCTTCCGCCTCGAGCACCTGCAACGCGGTTTCCATGGTGAAGCGACCTGACTCCTGTTCGGCCTGCGCGATCAGGAAGGATTGAAACGGGGTGAAGTAGTGCCCGAGTTTAAGCATCGCCGGATGCATCTGTCCGGAATGCTTCAACTCGGTCAGCAGGTAGTCGACCGCAATCGGCAGTTTGGTGGTGGTCATCAACTCGAAGCGAATCTGCTCGAGCAACTCCTGCATGGGCAACTCCGCCGCGATCCGCTCCCTCAGCAGCTGAAACAGGTAAGCCTGCTCGACATACTCGGCTCGATCCAGCGGTTTTTGTGAAATTGCCATCGGGATCCGAGAATTCGAAGGAGGCTGAATCAAGCGAAGCGCCGATCCGGCACCGAACAACGATTCGACGTCGAGCAAGAACCTTTGCCGGATCGGCGTCGCTGCGCTCCTTGATGCCGGCCTACTCGTTCAAATGCCAGCGCTTCCCGCTACGGGATTTCCGGACTCCCTGACTCAATCTTTGTATCGGGCGAACACGATGCACGCGTTGTGCCCGCCAAACCCGAAGCTGTTGCTCATTCCGTAGTTGACCTCACCGCGGACCGCTTCGTTAGGGGTGTATTGCAGATCACATTCGGAATCGGGCGTGTCGTAATTGATGGTGGGAGGAATCAATCCCGCGTGAACGGTCTTGCTGAGGATCACCGCCTCGATCCCTCCACTTGCGCCGAGCGAATGCCCCAGGGCCCCCTTGGTGCTGCTGATCCGAGTCTTGTGGGCGTGATCGCCGAACACTCGCTTGATCGCCGTCGTTTCGGCCCGGTCGCCAAGCGGTGTGCTCGTCCCGTGAGCGTTGATGTAATCGATCGACTCGGGCCCGATCCCGGCATCGTCGATCGCGGCCTGCATGGCCGCAGCGGCACCATTGCCCTCCGGATCCGGCGCCGTGATATGTCCCGCATCGCTGGTCGTTCCGTAGCCGCACACCTCGGCATAAATCCTGGCCCCTCGTGCCTTGGCGTGTTCCAGTTCTTCGAAGACGAGCAAACCGGCGCCTTCGCCGAGCACAAACCCGTCGCGGTCGGCGTCAAACGGACGACTGGCCGCTGCCGGGTCATCATTGCGGGTCGAGAGCGCTTTCATATTTTGAAAAGCGGCCAGCCCCATTCGAGTGATCGCCGCTTCGGTCCCACCGGTGATCACCAAATCGGTTTCGCCCAGGCGCACACTTCGCAGCGCGTCGCCCATCGCGTTGGTCGCGCTGGCGCAGGCCGTCGCCACCGCGTAATTGGGTCCACGTAGTCCGTAGGTAATCGAGATATTTCCACCGGCGGCGTTGAGCATCATTTTAGGAACCGTGAACGGGCTGACCCGATCCGGCCCCTTGGCAAGTAACTTTGCGATTTGCGTCTCAATCTCCGAAAGCCCACCGATTCCAGACCCGAGAATTACACCGCACTTGGATCGATCCAGCTGATCAAAATCGATGCCCGCATCCTGAATCGCTTCGTTGGCAGCGTGCACCGCAAATTGAGTGAAGCGATCAAGCCGCTTGACCTCGCGCGGATCGATACAGGACTCCGGATCGAAATCCGCGACCTCGCCACCGAAATGAACCTTGTAGCCTTCGGTATCGATCGTCGTGAGCGTTTGGATGCCGCATTCGCCCGCGACCAGTCGGCCCCAAAACGTGTTGACGTCGTTACCCAGGGGGGTGACAACTCCAATGCCCGTGATCACGATGCGTCGCGGCGATTCTTCTGGCATCACTTCGTGCAATTCCCAAATTGACGTAGGTCGGGGAAAAAGAGGTCGGACACCCGAAGCCACCAGCGGCCTGAAGGGTGCTTCGCGGTTTGGTGTTTGTCCCCTTTTTCCGACCGGCTAGTCCTTAACGT
>JARFQX010000399.1 GCA_029287555.1 Rubripirellula sp.
CCCCCCCCCCCCCCCCCCCCCCCCCCCCCCCCCCCCCCCCCCCCCCCCCCCCCCCCCCCCCCCCCCCCCCCCCCCCACCCCCCCCCCCCCCCCCCGCCACCCCCCCGCGACTCGATTCGTCGGCAGCGTCAGATGTGTATAAGAGACAGGTCGGTGGCGGACCCGATGGCTCGCCGTCTTGCGTGATGGCAAAGACTCCCAGCGGCATCCAATCGGATTCTTGGGTATCCGCCGGCATCGGTGGAGCGCTTTCGACAATTGTTTGCGCCTGCTGAGCGTATTGATCCGCCGGGATCACCTGATCCCCGTAGTAGACGGTGTTGTCTTCGTAGTAGACATTGTCACCGTAGTCGTAGTAGGTCGGCTGTGACCAACCCCAAGGGAACCATGACGTGACCGCTGCCCACGTGGCCCAGCGATACGGACGGTTCACACGCCACCGCGCCCAAGTGGGATGATCCGCCCAAAAATCAAAACGAGGATGGTTGTCGCGGAACTGTTCACGCACCTGATCATGTCGCTGCTGCCGATAATCATTCAGTTGCTGACGATTCTCGACTCGGTCGGGGCGGTGGTCCGCTAAGGGCCGATCACCAAGGCCAGAACGATCACCAACTCCTGGCCGATCACGAACACCGGGCCGATCACCAACACCGGGCCGATCACCAACGCTGGGGCGATTACCAACTGCTGGTCGGTCGCCGATACCCGGTCCACCGCCGCCCGGGTTATTGCTGAGGAAATTTGCAGCACCAGTTCCAACCGCTCCCGCGGCGATCGATGAGCCCACGCCGCGGCCCGGGCTCGCACCGGCACTCGGACCGAGATCAAGAAAGTTATTCAACTGCCCCGCGCTGGGACGCGCCCCAACCCCGGGACTCGCACCAACACGCGAGCCGCCACCGGGTGAGCCAACGGATGGACGAGAAATTCCCGGTGATACTCCTGGCGATGGCCTAGAAACTCCTGGCGATGGCCTAGAAACTCCTGGCGATGGCCTAGAAACTCCTGGTGATGGCCGAGAAACTCCCGGTGAGGGCCGCGAGATTCCGGGTGAGGGTCGGTTCATGGACGGAGACGGCCGCGACATGGACCGGCTCATCGAAGGCGATCGAGAGAAGCCACCACCGCGACTCATGCCACCGCCACGCATTCCGCCGCCGCGCATGCCACCGCCACCACGAAATCCGCCCCGCGCCAACAGCTCACTCGCTGGCAACGTCACCAAAGCGAGCATGCACGTGATCCCTATCACCTTTTGAATTCTTGTTCTCTTCATCTCCAGGACCTCAAATTTGTTTGCACGTGACGGATGCCGCATGGTTGCTGAATGAATGTCTCACTGCTCGCTCACCCGCCGAATGACGATTCTGGGAAGATTCGGCAGCAACTCTCCATCCACCACGCGATTGACCTGCTCCCAAGCAAAGCTGTTCTCATCCAGTGGCGTCAGGAGTGACGTTGCGGATGCGATTCCGCCATCAGGCAAAGTCGCTGTTTGTTGCACGGCCCAGGTGTCGGCCGTCTTATTCCAGACAGCTTGGTTGAATCCGCCGTCGGAGTCGAAGACCCAAGAGCGAATGGTCTTCTTGGCAGGGTCCCAGCCGATCAGTTGCATTCCAGCCATTTCGGTGCTACCCGTGACCGAAGCGGTGAATGATCGCACCAGAAAGTTCTTGTTACGGGCCCAATGGCATTCGGTAGTCACAGTGCCCTCGTCGTCCTGGTCGGTCCACTGACCAATCATCCACTCCAAGTCCTTGAGTTGCTCGAACTGGCTCGGCGGCGTGAGGATGGGGCTTTCGGTAATCCGATCGATGAGCCAATCGCCATCCCGTTTGATGTGAACCGCGTTATACCGAGTCCGCGTCGATTCGCCTTCGCCGCGGTAAATGGTCGAGGTGCCGCTTTCCAGGGCGACGTTTGGCGACACAAAGTCAATGGACTCGATCTCCACGTGCAGACGACTTTCGCTTGCGGACGCGAAGACACCCCGCAACGATTCCTTCATCTCCTCACGTCCCGAGATCCGCTGCCCGGTGGCTTGATCGATGAACACACCATCGGCAGACCAACGGGCAACCACGCCATCGACGTCATTCTTGTTAAACGCCTCGACATAGGCCTGGATGCCCTTTTCGATGGTGGCTCGATCATCAGCAACTTGCGATGATTGTTCCGCTTCCTGTGCCCGTTCTGTTCGCTGCGCCGGCACCGACGCCGGAAGCATGAGACACGCAAGAAAACAGTACAAGACTCCGAATCGTCTGCAGCTCATGATCTTTCTCGTTTTCGTGATCCAGATGTTCACGCGGACAGGGATTTTTCTGGTCAAACGGGCACCCCGTGCGTGGTCATCAAACCCTATTCGCGACTCGATCTCTATGCAGTTTCGGCAAATACTCCAGCAGTTATGTTTTCGTCGGGGTAACTTCAGCGAGGCGCAGTATCCCGCGGCGACGTTCGCGGCAAAAGGCTGCGTCAGGTCTTGTCACGCGACCCATCATCGCATGCGGCGGATACCGGATGGTTTTTGCCGAAAGTGCCTAGTTGTTGGCATCGGAATCTAGAATTCCAACTACAACTGCGACGTGAATATCAAGGTGATCTTTCCGGTTGCCGTCCGCACACCGGGGATGTTTGCCGGCGGCTCAGGTGGCACCGAAGAAGGACACGCGAAGGGCGGTCGCTGGTACAATTGGGCCGACACGGTTCACGACACAGCGCGCGTGGCACGATTCCAGGGAGTTCCTTACCGGTTTGCCCACCCCGACCCGGTCGCGCAGAACCACTGGAAGTTTGAGAATCCCAACAGCGGCTACATTCTTCCCCTGGAACAGCAGCCGTACATCGCCTGGCTGGTACGACTGGCCAATGTGGCGCAACTACAAGGCAAGACACTGGCGTTCGTGAACTGGTTTCCTGAGTGCATTCCAGCGACGCTGATCAGTCGCTCGCTGCAAGAGATGCGGGCATTCATCTCCGAACACGTTAAGGTCGTCGTCAAGCCGCTTGATCAAATGGGCGGTCAATCGGTGTTCGTGACGGATGCCGACGACGGCAACCACAACGTGATTCTAGAGACCGTCAGCGGCCAGGGCACGCGGTACACGATGATTCAAAGGTACGTCGACGCGATCGCCGAATCGGGCGACAAGCGGATTATTCTGATCGACGGCCAGCCGATTCCGCTCGCTCTGGTCCGCATCCCATCGCCGGACGAGCATCGCGGTAATCTGGCAACGGGCGCGCGTAAGGAGTTCCGACCACTCACCCAGCGCGATCGCTGGATCTGCGAACAGGTTGGTCCAGTGCTTCGCGAAATGGGTTTGCTGTTCACAGGCATCGACGAAACCAGTGATCAATTGCCGTGAATTGATTACAGCTGAACGCCAACTTCAGCAGCAGGTGGAGCCCGTTCGACAGCAATTGACAGTTTTGCTTATGCGAAGCCTCGCCGTCACATCCCTTCCCATCGGGATGACGGCTTCAAAACAGACCGATGGCAGACCTCCTCGGACCGCTGGATCAGGTGCTGCTGAAGACATCTGGCCGCAGACCGGGTTCGATATTCATTGTCACATTCGTCACATTCGACAGTTCCATGATCAAGCGGGGATCAATCGCCGCCAAACGATTCGTGGACATGCATGGAATCTCCCAGGTCGATCGAAATCACTTGTACCGCGAATCTCTCAGGCGACGCTGGAAGCATCGGTATCGTCGACAACTTGTGAACGGAATCAATGACGAGAAACTCCTCAACAATTTTCTTGGCGCTGGCAGCCCTGCTGAGCGGTTGGAGTCAGTCCCCGGTCGTCGCCCAGACCACCATTTCAAGCTCGGTCATCAGCCAAGGCCCTGGATTGACTTCGAGCATCGAAGACCCGGTGGTTAATCTGCAGAACACTCGCCGACTTCGTGAACAGATTAGGACTCCCGGTGACGCCTTGTTTCCGACGTCTCCGCTGACGCCAATCCGTGAGCGGTTCATTGCCATGGAAAAACGCATCTACGAAGCGACCGACATCAAGTTTGGAACCAATCTGAACACGCTAATGCAAGGCTTGGGCGACAACATCCCAGGAACGGATTCTTATGGAATGGCGTCGTTCTTGCAGTTCAATGCAACTTGGGACGGTTTTCGAAAGGGATGTCCTAATCAGGGTGAGATCACGCTGGGACTGGAAGGCCGCTGGAATTGGGGAACAACCGACCCGACAACTCTAGGTGCCGTTGGACTGGGCAGTCAGACGTTTACTTCCAATCCGTTCACGACCTATACGCCGACCTTCTTGGTTAGAAACTTGTTCTGGCGGCAAGGCAGTCGCAAAGCGGGTTGGATGTATCGCGTCGGCCGAGTCACGCCGGATCAGTTTCTGAGTACATCACAGCATGTCACTCCGCTGCTCCATAATACGCCGATCGCCGGTACGGGTGCATTCGCCATGGGGCTTCCCGACTCGGGTCTGGGAATGTTCGGCGGCTTCTTTCTGAATGACTGGGCCAACATTGCGGGGGTCGTTTCTGACGCCAATGCAGACCGAACGAATTTCGGTAAACTCGACGAGGGTGAATTATTCACTGCGCTTGAATTGCAAGTCAAAATTCTCCCTCTCACCGAGAAAGCCGGCTACTCGAAGCTCACTTTCTGGCACAACGATGGCACCAGAAACGGCGCGGCCATCAATGGCAGCAGCGGCGCCGAGGGCTGGGGTTGGTTTTTCAAGGGTGAACAGGAGCTGTCCTGCGATGGTCGGATGATTGGCTTGTTGCGGTATGGAAAAAGCTATAACAGTTCCGCACTTTATGACGAGCTGGCTGCCGCCCATTTCCTCGTTTATGACCCGTTTGATTCCGGCAGGTACAAGAGGCGAGGATTCAACGCGGATCTCGCGGGATTCGTTTACAGCTGGGTGCAACCATCTGGCGCCGATCGCGACGAATCCAATTTTGAAGTGTTCTACCGGTTTGCCCTCTTTCCGGAAATGCAGGCGACGGTCAGCTACCAAGCGATTGTCAATCCAGCGTTGGACCCCACCAACGATTATGGCTCGGCGATCAGTCTGCGACTTCGTTCCACTTGGTAACGTAACTCACGTCAGGGAATGGAATCCACGTGGACTGCGAATCTTCTTCACCACAATGGTGTGCTGATAAGCCTGGGGCTCCTGTGCGCGCATGTTGTCGCGACAAACGGTTACGGCCAGTGTGGCCAGTGTTGCTCGTGTGACGACTGTGACGCCAACGGGGACGTATGCGATGCCAACCGTTGTGACGCGCATCTGATGCCCCCGGAGTCCGCTTGTCGTCACTGGGAATCGAACAAGTGCGAGATCGGTTCTCAGCGTTCTCTTAGGGACATCACAGGTGCTGGCAAGCTCTGCCACACTGGGAGACTCGTACCAATTCTCCTCGAGAATCGCGCATGACCGACGGATGATTTCATCATGTGTTGGCTTGGGTCGACCATGTGCCTGGGCAGTGGCCTTGTTGCGATGAAATGCGATCGGTTTCAACAAGCTGAGCAACTCTGAAGCAGCGTGTTTCGCTGCTTCGGACTCCTCGAAACCGGAACGGGTCGCTGAGGCCGCGAGGGCGTTGAACGCAATATCCTGAAATCGAATCGCAGATTTCGGATCACGCGGCGCGAGCGAACACAGACGCAACATGGATTCCGTCCGGTCGCCCATCCAATGCTCGGTATTCACGAATGCCCCAAGCCAATGCTGTGGTTCCCTGGTCGTGATACAGAACTCGGCGTTCGTAAAAGGGGACAAAGAACGAGTCACGATTGATGAGGATGCCATTGCCCCGATATTCGATTCCCCTGGTCAGTGGCTGGTAGAGAATACAACGTTTCCGATGCGTCTGACCGCAAGCAACGTGGCGCTGCCTAGTAAGCCGAACTGAAGCTCAATCCCTGGCAGCTTGAGTCGATCGATCGTCCAGCTTCGTCGCTCGGGATCTCGTAACAGCATCTTGCTGTCGACCCCGCCAATAGAGTTGGCGAAGGCATCGAAATCATCAAAGCTTTGTCTTTTCATGTGGCACCTATGCCCCGAAAAAAACGTGCTTTTGTAATTCTTCCTCGCAACAACCCGCGATCGAACTCTCGCGATAACGGCTGTAACGTTCACACGATAGCTGCATTCATCACGTCCCAAAATTCCATTTTTTGCCGAAAATGCATGGAAGGTCGCTCATGGATCGCGTTAACTGGAAGTTCCTTGGCAATGTATTCGCTGTGGACTGGCACTGAACTACAGTCGACGACCTTAACAAAGACGAATCAGAGAAGGCTCACCATGAAACGCAGATCTTTTGTGAAAGCACTACCGGCACTACCGGTTTTGACTGGCGCTGTGATTGCGAAGGACTCATCAGCACAAGGCGCGGCGGGACAGACTACCCAGGCAGCTGGGGCCTCGTCGGCGGCAGAAGTCACCGGCAAGGGTGCAGCAGCCGGCGGGTATGGCAAAAAGGACCTGCAAGAATTTGCGGGGATTGGTCATTCCGACATGGGCGCCACGGATGCGGACGGGAACCCCAAACCGGGATTCAGCGACCGCAGCAGCAAGCCGAAGAAGGCTGATCCGAAAGCGCTTTACCAGATGCCGCTGACCAAGGAAGAGCAGGACATCATGGACGGCAAGAAGGGGCCGGAACTGGCCAAGGTGATGAAGATCGTCGTCGCCCATGGCAATGCCTTCAACGCCGAGAGACTCGTCGATCTTGGCGGCGCGCCGCATAGTTCCCTGTTCACCGGGCAGGACTACCTCATGCCGATCAT
This sequence comes from Rubripirellula sp., assembly GCA_029287555.1. Taxonomy (GTDB): domain Bacteria; phylum Planctomycetota; class Planctomycetia; order Pirellulales; family Pirellulaceae; genus Rubripirellula. Next base: position 6,794 of record JARFQX010000399.1, read on the forward strand.
TGAAATGTTCCAGCAATGCGCGGACGCGGGCCTCAAGGCCTACGCCCCCTACACCGTGAATCCGCGTTGCTACGACGTCTACAACGTCGAGAACAACGCGAAAGACATGAAGATCATCTACGAGCTTTACGGAGTGCAGCGGGATCTCGACTGGGTGCACGCGCAACTCGGTGCTCCGGACCTGAACTATCGCAGCTGCGCCTGCTACGTGGACGAGGTCGGCAATCAGCCGCCTCCCGGAACCTACGTCGCGTGGGCCGAATCGTCCGCGGTGAACTACGGCAATTCTGCCCTCGGACTGCGGACCAACCGCAACGCCTCAGGCATGGAATTGCTCTGTGCCCTGATCGGCAAGGCGCCGCTGTTCGGACTGATGACCGACGAAGGTCGCATGTCCACCTGGCTCGTCGATGTGAAGACCACCAAAGAGCCGGATTGGGGCGTGCTCGGCACGGCCATTGGCCTCAAGGTGGTCGACGCCAACCCCTTCATCACGGGCATTGACAAATACCTGGGCACCGAAGTCAGCAACGACAACATGCACCTGCTGAAGAAGATGGGA
>JARFQX010000447.1 GCA_029287555.1 Rubripirellula sp.
GGTGGTGATCAGGCGATGGGTCAGCACCGGCTCGGCAACCGCCTGGACATCTTCGAGCCGAACCATGTATTGACCGCCGAGAGCGGCGCGCGTCTTGCCGCCCAGAATCAGATACTGGATCGCGCGAGGTCCGGCGCCCCAGGAAACAAGCGGCCGGAGCCAATCGGGAGCGGCATCTTCCTGCGGTCGAGTCTTCCGAACCAGACGCACCGCGTACTGGTAGATATGCTCGGGCACGGGAACGCGACGCACCAAGTGTTGGAAGTCGACAATCTCATCGGCATGCATCAGCGGATCAAGCGTCAACAACTTATCGCCGGTGGTGGTGCGGGCAATCTGGATTTCTTCCTGTTCCGAGGGATACGTCAACTCGATCAAGAACATGAAGCGGTCGAGCTGGGCCTCGGGGAGAGGATAGGTGCCTTCCTGCTCCACCGGATTCTGCGTGGCGAGAACCAGAAAAGGATCGTCCAGCTTGTAGGGCTTGCCGAGTACCGTGACGCAGTGCTCCTGCATCGCCTCGAGCAGTGCCGCCTGGGTCTTCGGCGGGGCACGATTGATTTCATCGGCCAAAACGATGTTGGCGAAGATCGGACCGTGGACGAATTGAAACTCCCGCCTTCCCTCAGGCGTATCCTGCAGGATGTCCGTACCGGTGATGTCCATCGGCATCAAATCGGGCGTGAACTGAATCCGGCTGAACTTGAGTGAAAGCGTTTCCGCCAGCTTGCTGACCAAGAGCGTCTTGGCCAAACCAGGTACTCCCATCAACAGTCCGTGACCGCGTGCGAAGAGCACGGTGACAAGCTGTTCCACCACCTCGGTTTGGCCGACAATCACGCGAGCTAGTTCCGATTTCAAACGCTGATGGCACTGCTGCAGCTTCTCAATCTTGGCGACGTCATCGGAACTCAGCTGTGACGCCCGATCGGACTCGGAATGGTTCATCAAATGGGTGGGTCGGAGGAAAGGCGGGCTCCTCAACAGACTAGCCATCGACCCAAAGCAAAGCAAGGATCGTCGGGAACGTCTCGTCACTCGACATGGAAGCCTCGGTCGATGGTGGGGTTGTGCCCAATGTCTCGATGCGGCCGGTTGGTTTCCTGGCGATCCGTGGTCCTATTAAGCCTGGCGAAATGGTCTAGAATGCCCTCGCCCTGCGGGCCTGCCGATCTCGATTTCGCCCCCACGATTGATGCGCACGGCGTCGGTTGACCCTCCGCTTTGCCGCCCTCACCGATTCAACCTTCCCGTCGATCCCGCAGCCCACCGATGACGAACGCGAACGGAAACCGACGTCAGGCCGCGATCGCTTTCATTCTCGTCACCCTCTTCATCGACATCCTGGGCATTGGCGTGGTGGTGCCGGTGCTGCCCGAGTTGGTCAAGGAACTATTGGCGACGGCATCGAGCGCTACCGATCCGGATGGGATCCAAATCGATCCGGATGGGATCCTGATGGCCGAAACCGCGGAGATCGAGGCGGCCGGTGGAGTTGATGAATCGGTGGAATCCGAGATCGTGGCGAGAGCGGGCCGTTACGTGGGTGTCATTGGCGCGAGCTACGCGTTAATGCAGTTTTTATTCGCGCCGATTGTCGGCGCGCTCTCGGATCGGTTTGGACGGCGACCCATCATCCTGATATCGCTCTTCGGGCTCGGCGTCGACTTCGTCATCCAGGGGCTGGCCCCAAACATCTGGTGGCTGTTTGCCGGACGTCTGCTGGCCGGCGTGATGGGCGCAAGCTTCACCACAGCGAATGCGTACATCGCGGACGTTTCAACCGACGAAACGCGGGCGCGGAACTTTGGCTTCGTCGGAATGATGTTTGGGCTGGGCTTTACCATCGGTCCGGCACTGGGGGGCCTTCTCGGCATGATTCACCTCCGCCTTCCCTTCTTTGTGGCGGCGGGGCTGGCCCTGCTGAATTGGCTTTACGGATTCTTCGTACTCCCCGAATCACTATCGCAGGAGAAACGCAGCCCGCTGCGTCTGGGCAATGCCAACCCGCTGGGGAGCCTGATTCGCCTGCAGGCTTATCCGCTGGTCGCGGGACTGGCTCTCGTTTTCGCTTGCAAGTCGCTTGCTCAGCGAGGTCTCGAGAACGTCTGGGTGCTTTACACCGACTATCGGTACGGTTGGGACACCTGGACCAACGGCTTGACTCTTGGCCTGGTCGGTATTTGCGCAATCGTGGTGCAGGGCGGGATGGTGCGGCCGACGGTGCGGCGACTGGGTGAGCGTCGCACGGTGATTTTGGGAATCACGATCGCCACGCTCGGCTTTCTCGGCTATGGGTTGGCGAGCCAAGGTTGGATGATTCCCTGGATCATCATCATGAGTGCCATGGGCGGCGTCTCCAATCCGGCAATCCAAAGCCTGGTTACCAGCACGGTGAGCGAATCGGAACAGGGCACGATTCAAGGCGTGTTAACCTCGATGACGAGTTTGACCAACATCATTGCCCCGCTGCTGTTCAACACGCTGCTGTTCAGCTACTTCATCAGCGGCGAGAGCCCGATTCACCTGCCGGGAGCTCCCTTCCTGGTCGGAGCGGTGCTTCTTTTTGCTTCGGTGATGATCGCCATTCGTGTTTTTCGCCGCTTCCCGTCGGAGCATGTCCGGTAACGACCGAGGTCTCGGAAAGTGATCACGGCTGAGGAACACTCGCAGCCGCGGCGTTTGCCTCGGCATTGATCCCATCGCTGTCTAATTCGACAACGCGGACCGCAGTCACTGGATCGGTCGGGCTTTGCGGCTCGCCCTCAATACGGTGCCCCATCAACCCCAGCGTGATTTCGTCATCGGAAATTCGCGACAACACGTAAGTCCCGGTCGCAGCTGCGCCATCGGACAAGGTCTGGGTCGTCTTGATCAACCATTGCTCACCGCTCTTGGACCAAATTCCATCGGCGAAGGAGCCGTCGGGGTTGAACGACCAGGAACGAATCTCAGCGGCGCGGGGGTCCCATCCAATCACCTGCGTCCCTTGTCGAGATACGCCCTCTTCATTGGTCACCCCGTAGGTGCGAAGCAGAAAATTTCGGTTGGGGGACCAGCGAATCAAGTTCTCGGTTTGCCCGTCGTCGGAAACGTCGACCCACCGGCCGACCAGCCAAGCGAGCTCCGCCAACGGATTTTTTTCGCCCTCGCCCTCGCCTCCGACCGCGCCTCCGACCGCGGCGATGGCGACCTCTTCAATCGTGTCAATCATCCAATTGCCGTCCTGCTCGACCAGGATTGCCGAGAAGGCGCTTTCGACCGGTTCGGCATTGGGGGCATTGATGACCACGCGCCCATCGACGCTCGCCACATCGGGTTTGACGAAGCGCAGGCTATCGATTCTGCCCAGCATGCGATTTTCGGGTCGCTGTTGAAAGGCC
>JARFQX010000492.1 GCA_029287555.1 Rubripirellula sp.
TTCCAGATCAGCTTCATGGTGCCGCTGGTTCGCAACATCATCAAGGACAACGGTCACCTGTACATCGCCTACACCAACCGCTCGTTCTGGCAGGCGTTCAACGAGGAAGAGTCTCTGCCATTCAGGGAGACCAACCACGAACCGGAGTTCTGGTTTCAGTTCGACAACAAGTGGAAGGTCTTCGGCTTCACGAATCGGCTCAACAGCTTCGGCTTCGTCCACCAATCCAACGGTCGGAACGAGCCGATTTCTCGCAGCTGGAACAGGATGTTCGCCAATTTCATCTTCGAGAGGAAGAACGTGGCTCTCAGCATCAAGCCCTGGATCATCGTCGGCGACAAGATCGGCAACGAGGACATACAGGACTACATGGGCAATTTCGAGCTGCGCGGCGCCTACAAATGGCGGAAGCACACGTTCAGCCTATTGCTGCGCAACAACATCCAATCAGGCTTCAGCAAGGGGACCTTCCAGACCGACTGGAGCTTTCCCCTCTGGGGACGGATCAGAGGCTACATGCAGTATTTCAACGGCTACGGCGAGAGCATGATCGACTACAACGTCCACACGAATACCCTCGGCATGGGATTCCAGTTCACCGACTACTTCTAGGACGGCCGGCAGGGGCGCCGGCCGCTTCGCCCACTGCCCCACTGCCCCACTGCCCCACTGCCTCACTGCCTCACTGCCTCACTGCCCCACTGCCCCACTGCCCAGGCTCAACCCGTGATGACTCCATGGGGCCCTTCGTCCTGGAAGACCAAGCCGGCCCGTCAACAGCCCGAGTATGAAAATCCTGATGAGCTGAACGGCGTCCTGGAAAGGCTGACCCATCGACCTCCCCTGGTAACCAGTTGGGAGATCGAGCGACTCAAGACGCAACTCGCTCTGGCCTCAACCGGTTCCGCGTTTCTGTTGCAAGGTGGCGACTGCAACGAGAGCTTCAAAGCTTGCAGACCGGAACCGATCGAGAAGAAGCTGAAGGTCCTGCTACAGATGAGCCTGGTGCTCGTTTACGGGATGCAAAAGCCCGTCATTCGCGTGGGACGGATTGCCGGCCAATACGCCAAGCCTCGTTCAAGTCCGACCGAAACCCGCGACGGCAGCACGCTCTCCTCCTATCGCGGCGACTGTGTCAACCAGATTCCCTTTACCCCTCAAGCCCGTGCGGCGAAGCCCAATCGCCTGTTAACTGCATACGCGCGATCGGCGCAGACGCTCAACTACCTTCGCGCCTTGAGCGAAGGAGGATTCGCGGATATCCATCATCCGGAGAACTGGGAACTGGATTTTGTCACCCAGTCGGCCAGGGCGGCGGAGTATCACCAGATGGTTCGCGGCATCGGGGATGCACTCCGGTTCATCGATACGATTGGCGGAGTGACTCGCGCCGACCTTTCGCGCGTCGACTTCTATACGTCGCACGAAGCCCTGGTCCTGCCTTACGAGCAGGCCATGACACGTCGGGCGCTCAGTGGTGATGGCTGGTACAACCTCGGAACGCATTTCCCATGGATAGGTGATCGGACACGCGACATCGACGAAGCGCACGTCGAGTACTTTCGTGGCATCGCCAATCCAATTGGTGTCAAAATTGGTCCGTCAGCCACACCCGACAAACTGTCGCTTCTGCTCGATCGTCTGAATCCGGACCAAGACGTTGGCCGAATGACTTTGATTTGCCGATTCGGAGCCGACAAGATCCGATCCGCCCTGCCCCCTTTGATTCAAGCCGTTCAAAAGGCAGGACATCCCGTCCTCTGGTCCATCGATCCCATGCACGGCAATACGATCACGACCGATGAGGGCTACAAGACGCGACACTTCGATGCGATTCTTGACGAAGTCCGCGAGTCGTTCGCGATTCATCACGAACACGGCACCATCGTGGGCGGGGTGCATCTCGAGTTAACGGGCAGCAACGTGACCGAATGCATTGGCGGAGCTGGTGGATTGAGTTCGACGGACTTGGCGCGGGCCTACGAAAGCAATGTGGACCCTCGCTTGAACTACGAACAGGCAATGGAGATCGCCTTCCTGATCGCCGGCTGCGGGCGGAACCATTGAAGAAGGATTCCCCGTTGTGGCCGGCTCGTTGGAAACAAGACACAGCAAAATCTCGCGCCCGCGTTTAAGAAGCCCCATGCAAAGAACCAAGCGCAAGTCTGCTCTCTGGGTGGCCATCGAAATCGTGATCCGCGACCTGCAATCGGGCGAAGTGGTCAGCTTCGGTGATGTTGCTTCCCGCGCTGGCTTTCCGCGAGCCGCCCGCGCCGCAGGTGCCTTTCTAGCCGACGGCGTCGACACGCTTCCCTGGTGGCGAGTCGTTTACAGCAGCGGCCACCTGCCCCCATGTAATCCAAGCCTGCAGGCAGCGAAGCTTGCCGATGAGGGCGTGACGCTCAAGGGCTTTCGCGTCGTTGCCGCGCCCAAGGGACGCTTTTGCAACGAATCGCGATAGGAGCGTTCCTTCCTGTAGAATCCAGTGGCTTTTCCGTCGACACGTCGCATTGATCCCGGTTTTGGCAGGTGGCAATGTTTCCCCGCCTTTTCGATTTGAGGAAGTGGATCTTGTTGCCCAAAAGAATGATCTTGGTGTGCGTCGTGTGCTGCACGTCGTTTCTCCAGTACCCCGTCAGCGCCCAAACCGAGCTCCGCGATCAGGCGATCGACGCGATGCGACGGGCCGCTGGTTACTTTCACGATCACGTGGCGACTCACGGCGGCTACGTCTACCACTACTCGTTGGACCTGCAACAAAGATGGGGCGAAGGCGTCGCCAGCAACGACCAAATCTGGGTGCAGCCACCGGGGACTCCGACGGTCGGACTCGCGTTTCTTGAAGCCTATCAAGCAACCGCGGATCCGTTCTACCTGGATGCCGCTACGGATGCCGCCGATGCGATTCGCTACGGACAACTCCGTTCGGGCGGCTGGACCAATGCAATCGATTTTGATCCCAAGGGGTCGCGGTCAGCGAATTACCGGAACGGTCGTGGTCGAGGGAAGAACAACTCGTCGCTCGACGATGGCCAAACCCAAGCGGCAATCCAGCTACTGGTCACCGTGGATCGGGCCCTGAACTTTCACAACCTTCGAATTCACTCGGCCGCCGTGAGTTCACTCGACGCATTACTGGCCGCGCAGTTTCCCAATGGCGGATTTCCCCAAGTCTGGACGGGACCAGTCAAGCCCCAACCCGTTCTTCGAGCGAACTTTCCGCAGTACGATTGGCGAACGGAGAATCGCATCAAGAATTACTGGGACATGTACACGCTCAATGACAACGTGACCGGATATGTCGCCGATACGCTGATCACCGCATCCCGGGCCTATGATGAGTCGAGGTATATCACGGCTTTGAAGAACCTCGGCGAGTTCTTGATCCTGGCACAGATGCCGCTTCCTCAGCCTGGCTGGGCCCAGCAGTACGACTACGCGATGCACCCGATTTGGGCCCGCAAGTTTGAACCGCCAGGCGTATCGGGTGATGAAACGCAGGAGGTGATCGAAACTCTGATTAAGATCGCCTGGGAAACCGGCGACCCGCGTTACCTCGAACCGATCCCCAAGGCGATCGAGTGGCTCAAACACTCGCTCCTACCGGACGGGCAACTCGCGCGATACTACGAGCTGAAAACCAACCGGCCTCTTTATATGACGCGAAACGGGGATCAGTATTCATTGACTTACGATGACTCTCGGCTGCCGAGTCACTACGGATGGAAGATCGCCAATCGCTTAGGCACACTCGCCCAGGGTTACTCGGAGTGCCGCCGTTTCTTGTCGACCCAAACCTCAGCATCAAAGCCCGCGGATCCGCCAGTGGATCCGCAACGTGTTCGAGAGATCATCCAGTCACTGGACGACCAGGACCGCTGGATCAGCACCTTCGACGGCACACCGCTGGTCGGCCAACTCAAATTGCCTCTCGGAACGAAATACCTGTCGAGTCGGGTGTTCAGCGACCATCTTCGAATCTTGAGCCGGTACATCAAGGAATCAAGGTGACGCGCCCATCGCAGGTCAATCACTTCGGAATTAGCTGAGAGCACCCGGGAATTTCGCAGCGGAAGACCCTGGCATGCTGGCGCGTAGGCCGAATCAAGGAGCGGAGCGACGCCGATCCGGCAATGGTACTTGCCTGCGTCGAATTGTGTGTTGTTCGAAGCCGGATCTGCGACTCGCTTGATTCGACCTACTTCGAATTCTTGGCCACCCTCAACTACCTGTGAGCGTGTCAAAAGAAGTCAACAATTTCTCCGCCATCGCAACGCAACGACCGACGAATAGCCGGCGATCTGGAAGGGAGAGGATTGAAGACTCAGGCATCACCAAGGTATCCTAAGCTGGTCAGCGGGTGGTACGCCCTGTTTGTTTCATTCATTTCGCCGAGAGAGATCATGCTTTATTATGCTATTGTTTTCTTCGTGATCGCGTTGATCGCTGGTCTGTTTGGCTTCACGGGACTGGCTGGCGGAGCAGCGTCCATCGCGCAAATCTTGTTCTTCGTCTTCATTGTGCTCTTCGTGCTGAGCTTGATCTTTGGTCGCAAGCCTCGCGCTTAGATCGGTGAAATCCCGCCTCCGTTAGCGGGGTGCGGAAAAGCAATCAGATATCAAGAGCAGCTAGTGCTTTGTCAGAACTCAAAAATGGGGTTGAACCGGGGTCGGGAAACGGGGTCAGAGACCATTCTTGATCCACCGCTAACGGGAAGGCTCCTAGACTTCGGATGTCGTGACGGCTCCGGTCATGGCCGCTTGTTCCAGCTGTTCGATCTGTCTCAAGAGCCGTTCGTAAGCGTCGGACTTCCATTCGGAGTAGTTGAGGTTTTTGTAGAGTCCCGTTAGACGAGTGAAGTACTCTCGAGCGCTTTCCTTATCGGCAAAATCATAGGAGCGTTCCACCAATCGGCGGACCAGCAAAAACGACTCCTTCTGACGCTGGGTCGAAACCGAAATATCGACCGGATCAAACGCATCCTGCTGCAGATAGACCATGTCGATGAAGGTCGCCCGCTGGTAGTCAATATAGTCGTCCAGCGTCACACCCTCTTCTCCCGTGACCTGCATCATCTGATAAATGCCGTCACCGCGATGCAGCAAGTCGGTCATTCGTTTGACCGATGCGGTCCAGTCGGGATCTAACTCGCGATCGAGTTGGGGCTTGAGCTGATCCAGGTAACGCGACCAGGAAAACAGCGGGTCGACGGCCGGGTAGAACCGTTTGTAGGCCCGCTCGGAAGACAAACCAAGGAAACACTTGACGGCGCCGAGAGTTGACTGCGTGACGGGTTCTTCGAAGTTGCCACCGGCCGGCGAGACCGTTCCGATCATGGTCAAGCTTCCTTCACTTCCATCATTGGTCTTCAAGACTCCAGCCCGCTCGTAGACTCCCTTGATGGACGAGTCCAGATATGCGGGAAACGCTTCCTCTCCGGGGATTTCTTCCAACCGGCCCGAGGTCTCTCGCATCGCCTGGGCCCATCGTGACGTCGAATCGGCGATCAACAAGACCTGGTAGCCCATCTGTCGGTAGTACTCACCAAGCGTGATCCCCGTATAGATCGATGCTTCTCGAGCGGCGACGGGCATTGACGAAGTGTTGCAGACGATGACCGTCCGGTCGATTAGCTTGCCCCCACTGTGAGGATCATCCATGGTGGAAAACTCCGTCACCGTCTCGACAACCTCTCCGGCTCGTTCCCCGCAGGCAACGACGATCACGATGTCGACATCGGAATACCGGGCGATCAATCCCTGCAGGACGGTCTTGCCGGCACCAAAGGGACCCGGTATGCACGCTGTCCCCCCACGCGCGATGGGAAAGAAGGTATCGATCAGTCGCGTGGTGGTCGTCAATCGATTCGTTGGGTACAAGCGCTCGGTCGATCGGGATCGCAACAGACGCGATGGCAATGGGCGTCGAACGGGCCACGCCTGCTGCATGGTCAGCCCGCGCTCGCGCCCCCGACGGTCGCGGACTTTCGCAATCGGTTCATCAACTCGGTAGTTCCCCTTGGCAATCCAAACCACCTCGCACGTCTCCGCCTCGCCGAACGGCACCATGATCTTGTGCGTTAGCCTTCGCTCGGGCACGGTACCAATGACATCGCCAGCCCGGACCACGTCGCCAATCGCGCACGACGGACTAAACTCCCAAACCTGTTGTCGCGACAGTGCATCGCAGGTGCTGCCGCGATGCAAGAAGAATCCATCTCGCTCGGCCAATTCGTGGAGCGGGTTTTGAAGACCATCATAAACGGTGCCCAATAATCCGGGACCAAGAGTGGCCGACAACATTTGCTTGGTGAGTTCCACCCGATCCCCAACGCGAACGCCTTGCGTCTCCTCATAGACTTGCATGTCCGCGGTCTTCCCGGCCAAGCGGAGCACCTCGGCCTTCAGCCGCTCCTCGCCGACGTTCACATAGGCGACCTCATTCTTCATGATCGCGCCATCGGCTTCGATGGAAACAATATTGCCGGCAACGCCAATTACGCGTGCTTCAGATATCGAGTCGAGCGAACTCACCGAGCGTCTCCTCAAGTAGTTGATCAAATCGGGCCAGACCGGCTTCCCTGTCACGACTCGTCCATCGATCGACAATCGACCAACGGGCCAGGTACAGCAGAACGGCCTCAAAGCTGAACTGGAACTGATCAGCCATCCGGCTATACAAACGCCAAGTGAACTCGTAGAGATGTCGTTCTGCCGCGACAGCCTCGCCGTTCAACATGCACTGCTCAAAGGGCTCGATCCACGGATACCGCTTCTGGAGGCCAAATTGAGGCTCCTTCCAACGATCTCGGATGGGCTGGACGAGCTGACCCACACCCCGTGGCGGATCTTGAGCATTTCGTCGTCTCCGCAAAGCACTCACGATCGTTCGTATGTTAATCCGATTGTCAACAATCTCCAGGACGATCGGATGGTGGATCTCCTGCCGCAACCGTTCGTAGTCATCAATCACATTCTGCTCCGAGCGGTCCAAGGTCTGTCGGTCCCAGGCCAAGAAATTAGCGAGTTGCTGGACGACCTCCGCGTCGGGCTCATCCAGATCCTTAAGACGCTGATTCAACCGAGGACGCGAAATGGGCGGCCGCTCGACATCAAAGTGCGTCGGCAGGTGTGGAAGACTTGCAATCAGTGTGTAGTAAGACACGGGCCGGTTTCCTTGCGAAAGCAAGCGTTATCGCATCTCCAAAATTTCCCGGAACTTCGGCGAAAGATGGCGAACCAGCAACGCGGTCAGCGTCTCCGACGAGAGATCAACTTCCAGGTCGTCACCGACGAACTGCACGCGCACGCCTGGACTCTCACTATCGGCAATCGAATAGGTAAGGCCATCTCGAACCGCTTCCGCCGCCAAACCTCGCGCGAAAGATTCGAAGGAACCGCCGGGGTACTGATCGTCGCTGGTATCACCGAGCATTTCGAGGTTCAACTCTTTCTTGTCGTCCTGCGAAACCGCGCTCCGCGTGATCTCCAGAATCATCTGTCTCAGGAAGTCCCCATCTTTCAGTTGACTCTCAACAAGATGATGGAGCTTGCGAAAGAAGTCCTCGCGCAAGGCTTCATTCAACTCCAAGATCGCATCCCGCCCGGCAAGCCGAACCGCCTCCTCGCCTGCCTGCCTGGTCTTCTCCGCCTCCTGTCGCGCCGCGGATAGAATGGCTTCTGATTTCTGCTTTGCCTGGTCCAAGGTTTCCATCGCCTCCCGACGTGCCTCGGCAAGTAAGGAATCAGCCTCCTCTTTCCCCCGAGTGACGCCCTCATCGTGCAGTCGATCAATCAGCCGCTGGACTCCCGACGACTCGGACTTCTCATCGCTCATCGCCGGCTTCACCTTCCCACTACTCACTGCTTGAATCCTCCCCTCTTACACGTCTCACCCCGAACGGCATCAAAACGAACCGTCGCACGTCACCGTTGCCGGGCATTCTACTAGCCGCTTGCCAGGCATACTGCTAGCCGCTTGCCGACCCGGGAATCTCACCCGCGATCACCAAGGCAAAAATGAATGCGAACACTGCGAAGCCTTCGACAATAGCCGCCGGGGCGGCCGAAAGCCCAAAGATCTCCGGCTTGGTCTTGCTTGCCGTGATCGCCGATGCGCAACACGCGCCCTGGAACATGGCGCTAAACATGAGGGCAAGACCGCAGAGGATCCCGATCGCGAACAATCCCGGTGCCGCCTCAACGCTGACCGGCCGATTGAGCGTGAACATGACGACGATCCCGTAGATGATCTGCGATGACGGCAGGGCCGAGAGCCCGACCAGTCGGCCGTAGCCGCTTTCAACATCGATCATCGCTCCGCAAGCCGCCTGGCCCGCCCGCGCGCACCCGATGATGCTGCCGATGGCTCCCAAAGCCGTCGGACCGTAAATTCCAGCCCAACCAAACATGGTAATCAAGGCATCCATTAGCTCTCCGCCTTTCTTTGGAATGGTTCAAACGCGTAGCCTTCTTCGTTCAGGCTCCAGTTGAAAAACTCGATGCAGTTCAATCGCAATCCATGAACAACCCCGCCAAGGATGCCCAGCATAAAATTGATTGAATGACCCACGACCAGAATCAGGATCGCCGCCAGCAACCCAATCCCGCCCTTTTTTGCCGTTTCTGATGCCAATTCATTGAAAGTGACCGCCAGCTGCGCGCTCGCCAGACCCAACGCGAACAATCTGAGGTAACTCAATACATCACCGAAGGCCTTGGAGAGGTTGGTGAATTGCAGGACGCCGTCGAGCAACCTCTTCGCAAGGCCTCCGAAGCTCCAGCTCCAAGCCTGATCGCTGCTGAAAAGAAGAATTGCCACGGCGCCCGAGCTCGCCATCATCTCACCCGCGACCGCCATCGATGATAGATCCGCCAGGACGCCACCTCCGAGCAGAAATCCGCCAATCATCAACATCGCCCAACCAAGGTGGCCAATCCACCGCAAGCCGCGACGCCGATGCCAGGCCGAAATCAAGTTCGCCATCACAAGGTGTGCCACCCCAATGGACACCGCGATCACCATCATCGCGGTCTGCTGCTGCATCATTGGCTTTCCATCGATCCGAATACGTAGCCGGTCGAGCCACGTGCCAGCCCCTGGCTCGACGCCGAAGTAACTTCCCACCAGGATCCCGTAAGTGATGGTCGCCAAGACAATCCCGGTGAACAGACTTCGCATTCGCCTGGTCGTCGGATCACGACCAAGCCGGCGCCACCCGAAGCACAATCCAATCGCCATCACCAATCCATACCCGGCATCGGCAACGATCATCGCAAAGAACAAACTGAAAGAGAAGAAAACGACCGACGTCGGATCCCAGCTGTGGTAACCGGGCGTGATGTAGAACGTGACACAATTCTCGGCCCCGGCGACCTGTTTCGGATTGTGCAACAGTGTCGGCGCCAACTCGTCCTCAGCGATCGGCTCGATCGTCACAGCGAGATTCCGTTGGTCGGCAAACTGGACGACCGCATCACGGGCGACGCGGGGCACGTATCCTTGAATTGCAAAGACGGTTTGGTCGTCAAACGCACCTTCCGCGGCGGCGGCGCGGGCTGCCGCATCGTCAGCCGCATCCAGATCGTCCTTGAGCCGACGTCTCCAACGCGTCAAACCGACACGTTCCCAGTGCAACTCATCGAGCCGCTCCTCCGCTTCGTCCAAAAGTTTTTTCAATTCGGACAACGGGCGACGGTCAAGTTCCACCGGCGATTGGGGTATTTCGTCAGCCGGCTCGTCGGCGATCAAAACCACGTAGGCGAAACGATTGTCCCGTCCCGCAATGAACCAGACCCATTCATCGCTCAGCACGTCCAATTCGTGCAGCGGAATCTCGTAAAACCATAGCGGCTTGCCGACTCGATCTTCCACGTCACCAAGATCGAACTCTCCCCAAACACGTATGTCTTCAATCGCCTTTTGCAGGTGATCCCGCGCGGCAACAAGTCGCTCCGCCTCCTGCTTGTTTTCAATGGCTTGTCGAATCAATTGCTCGCGATCGTACGGCGTTTTGGACGAGGCCTTGCGACGCGAGGGCCTGCAGGACTGCAAATATCGATATGCCTCTCGGGCCTCCTTGGACACCAACTCCCTTCCACCATCGCGAACGTCTCGCAAGGCGATCAGGTGCAAACAACCGAGCTCCTGCAGACCATCCAAGACGTCTGCTTTCTGGTTGCTAGTTCCATAAATCGTGATCTTGTCCAGCGGCACAATCGACATGGCACCCTCCAACTCACTGGTGTTTCTTCTTGGAGAGCTTGGAACGAATCACGGCGGATCGCTCCTCGTCCGACAAGGCGATTTGAATTCGTTTGATGTTGCGTTTCGCCGTCGGAATCAAGATCTTCTCGAATAGATTCACTCGCTGCGTTACCTTGCGCGAGGCTAACTCGAGCCGGGCGACTCGCTCTTGTTGGACCTGCATGCGAAGACGCATTCGCGCCGAGGCCTCTAGCTCATCGACCAGTTGGTCCACCCAAAAAGGCAGGGTCAGTGTCGAATAACTCGTTCGCTCAAAATCGATCGAACGCACCACCGGAACCCGCGCACCGACCACATTCTCCGATACGATGTTGACCGAGCGAACGCGCACCAATGACGAAAGGTCGCGCGTGCGAAGCGTCGAACTACCGAGCAACGGAAGTAAACTTTCCACCCGCTGCCGCAAAGCCGCGTCTTCCCTCGCCAACTCTGCCAATTCCTCGCGTGCCTCTCGCCATGCCGTCAACAGTTGCTGACGCTTCAGGTCGAGCGAGGGCAGAAAACGGCGATACATACTTAAGGCATCACGCTGCTGCTTGAGCGACGACTTGTTGAGGGAAAGTCTCACGGGGAGCCCTCCGCGGCCTTTTTCGAATCGTTCGCCGCCGGGAAGTACTTCTCCACCAACTCCTGCTTCATGAGCAACTCCTCCGGTGCAAAGCACTCTGCGAGTGTTTCCCAGCCGAGATCAAGAGCCTCGACGAGAGGCAGTGCGACATCGATGTCCATGAAACGATCGCGAAACAGTCGGCCGAAGCGCAACAACTTCTGATCGAACGACGTCAGGTCGAACGCCATCGCCTGCTTCTTCTCCGCATCCTTGGCACCGGAATAGAAGCGAATCATTGTATTCATCAACTGGCCGTGATCATCTCGAGTTGTCTTCCCAATCACTTGCTGCTTCAGCCGAGAGAGAGAGCCAAATGGATCAAGAACCCCATCGTGCAAGTAGAACTGTCCCTCCGTGATGTAGCCTGTGTTATCCGGAACCGGATGCGTCACATCATCACCCGGCATCGTGGTCACGGTCAGGATGGTCACCGACCCGGCGCCGCGATAATCACAGGCCCGTTCGTAACGCAGCGCCAATTGACTGTACAAATCTCCCATGTAACCGCGCGTGGCCGGAACTCGTTCCATCGATACGCCAATCTCTTTGAGCGCGTCGGCGTACGCCGTCATGTCGGTCAAGAGCACGAGCACCCGATGATTTCCCTCGACCGCAAATCGCTCCGCCACCTTGAGCGCCATGTCGGGCACGAGCATCCGCTCAACAATCGGATCGGACGCCTGATTGACAAACATCACAGTTCGAGGGAATACGCCTTCCTCCTCAAAGGTCGTCCGAAAAAAATGGTAATCGTCGAACACCAACCCCATGCCCCCGAAGACGACAATCTCGGCATCCGCTTGGATGCCGATACGAGCCAATAGCTGATTGTACGGTTCGCCGGCCACCGAAAAGATCGGGATCTTTTGACTCTCGACCAGGGAATTGAACACATCGATCATCGGGATCTTGGTTTCAATCATGGTCTTGGGAAGCACACGCATCATCGGATTGACGGAGGGGCCGCCAACTTCAACCTTTGGATCTCCCAGCAACAGGGGACCGCCGTCAATCGGATTCCCCGCGCCATCGAAGATCCGCCCCAGAATGTTATCGCTGTAGGTCACCTGTGAGGCATGACCCAGAAATCGAACGCGAACTTCCGTTGACAGCCCTTTGCCCCCCGTGAAGACTTGCAGCGAAACTTCTTCGTCTTGAATTTCGATGACTTGCGCCAGTGATTGCTCGCCATCCCAATTCTCAACCAAACCAAGGTCACCCAAACCAACCCCGCTCGCGCGAATCTTGATGATGTCGCCCACGATGGAGAGCACGTTCGTAAAAAAAGTCAGCTGTTCGATCATCGCTGCCAAACCCACTCACGGATCACTCGTTCCGGCCGTAGCCGACCGCGGCGAGCAGAGCCCTCACGATCGCATCGTGCCATTCAAAGCACTTCCATGAATGATGCACGTCGGCCGAATAACGGCGAACCAAAGAACGGAGCAGATACCAAGCGTGCAGAGGCCGCCGATGTCCGCCGATGGCCGCCGGCTGCTGGCCGCTCTTGGTCGCTGAGTCCTTTTCCGTTCCCACTGCAAAGTTGAAAACACCCCAAACAACATAACTCCAACGACCCGCAGACGGTAGCGACTGATGCTTTCTCTACCAGGCCTTGGATCTGGCAAGGGTTCCGAACCACAGCTGGTTGGCCACCCCTCTGACGCACTTCGACGCCGCCAGCAGCCTCAATCTCGCGAATTCGATCTCTTCAACTCGGCGGTTTCGATCCGCCGTGTGCGTCGAAGCATGCCAGCCCCGATCGTGCAGACAATCGCAAGGATCACGCTCAGACCAGCCAACAGGTGATAGATGTCATGGACGACGGCTGGCCAATATCCATCGACCAATGGCGACGGATCGTGGAGACCGGGGAATTCGCGACGGAGAGTGAATGCCAGGAACACCAGAAAAACTGCTGAGACGAGGAACATCAAGCCAACCAAGAAGACCAACGTCGGCCACGGGCTCGGCTTGACCTCGACCTCGTAACTCGTTTGGCTACCTTGGAGTGGTTCGTACGGATTCGACATACGCGAAACCAAAATCGCGGCACCCGCGGTTTGAAGAATCCGAATTTGCCGAACATCCTCTTCTACTTGATTCCAGACGCCGCGTCCGTCGCTGGTTCCTGTGATTGCTCGGGCGGACCGGTATGTGAACGCTCGGGTATCATCCTGACGATCAGATACTGCTGACTGCCGTTCCCCAGCACCTCCAGGCCGGCGGACGTCGATACAAAACCTTCGCAGGTGAACGAAAACTCATGCGTTCCGCTCGGCAGCACAAAGACCGGTTTGACGTTGTAGGACCCCACCAAAGCATGGCCCACAAATTCGTCATCAATCGAAATTGAAATCGGTCGAATCGAGTCAATCGGCAGCACCATGTTGCCAACCATCGCCACGGCTGACCGTTCGCCTCCCGCATTCAATGTCATCGCATGATCACTGGGAACGACAAAGACAACATTCACGGTCGAATGATCCTCCGCAAAACTGACGGAGGCAAATAGAGTCGGGAC
>JARFQX010000578.1 GCA_029287555.1 Rubripirellula sp.
GGCATCGTTCCCAAGTGATCGAGTCCTTCGCGGTCAGCGGATGTGTACAAAGGCCGCACGGGGATCAGCTCAGGCGTATGCCAGATCAGTTGCTCCTCCGTCTCACCGACCTCCGATCGCCACTGCTGAGCCGTTGCCCACCGGGCCCCTTCGGGCCTCAACGGTACATCGGCAAAGTCAGGAATCGCGCTGCTCATTGGGATGACTCCTGTTATGCGAGAACGCCGTTCTCGAGGACGCCGCACTGGTGAAGCAATTCGCGCAGCGTCTCCAAGACGTTGCACTTCACGTAGATGAAATGATCGACACCGGCTTCCCGCCATGCCTGTTCATTGTCGCCCGGATGACCGGCCAGCACGATCGAACTCGCGCCGGCCTCCTTCAGTCTTGCTGCAGCTTGCGGCACGAAGTCGGGATAAATTTTATCGGACGAGCAGATCACGGCGATGGCTGCTCCACTCTTACCGAACGCCGTTGCGGCGGCATCGGCACCTTCAAATCCGCCGTTACCAATGACCTCAAATCCGCCGGCCTCAAAGAAGTTTTTTGACCAGGTTGCCCGCGCCGTGTAATGGGCAACCGGTCCGAAGTTCGCCAGAAAAACTCTTGGGCGGTGTCCGTGTTTCGCCTCCCAAGCATCGCAGGCGTCCCGCAATGCTTCGAATGGTTCGGCGAAACCGCGCAGCGTTAGCCGCTCGACCGATTCGCCGGACCCGACTTGAAAACCAAGACCTCCGGCTAGTTGGTGGATCGTCGCGCCGTCCGAGGCCGCGGTCACCGCAGCGGACATCTTGTCGGTTGCTGATGCGAGCGCATCCGTCGCGATGGTTGGCTTCTTGGCGATTCGGTCGGCAGCAGCGGAGCGTAGAGCATCCAGGTCGGGCGGCGTTGCGGTGACGCGATCCTGAGCAAGATCAGGAAACTCGCTGACACCGGTGATTCCCTTTTTGCGTCGGGCGATGTCTGTGGCACGCTGTTGAAACGCGCTGTCGATCTGCTGGGACACCCAGCCTTTGGTGAGCGCCGACAACATGCCCCCCTGTCGCTCGGTTTCCTGAAAGATCTCCCAGGCCTTGGCTGCAAGTTCTTCAGTGAGTTGATCAATAAACCAGCTACCGCCCGCCGGGTCGACCACGCGATGAAGGTGCGATTCCTCCTGCAGCACATGCACGGTGTTGCGCGCCACGCGTCGACTGAAGTCATCCGGCAATCCAATCCTTGCGTCAAATGGGACGGACGTGATCGCATCAGCGCCGCCAACTCCTGCCGCGAATATGGCAACGGCATTGCGCAACAGGTTCACATAGGGATCGTGCCTTGTCAGCACGCGATCGGCTGTCCGTGTTTGAATTCTCATTTGTTGAGCTTGACGCGACCCACCGCTGGCCTCGACCACGCGAGACCAGACCTGTCGTGCGGCGCGCAGTTTGGCAACCGCCAGAAAATGATGCGTGCCAATTCCAATGCGGAACAGGATTTGACGCGCCGCGGTGTCCACGTCCAGTCCGGCAGCCGTCATTGCCCGCAGGTACTCAACTGCCGTCGCCGCGCCCAGCGCGATGTCCTGCGTCGCGGTTGCCCCCGCGTCATGGTACGGCGTCGTATCGACCCCCACCGCCGTCACACCTGGGAATCTCTGTGAAGTCCACTTTGCTAAATCGGCCAACAAGCCCAATGCGTCACTCGCCGATGTCGGCAGTTTTCCCTCGCGCGCGAGCGTTGCCAGTGGATCCGCATTAAAGGCTCCGCGCGCATCGCTCGGCGATAGACCGCGTCGCTGCCACAAACCCACCAAGATTGCCGAGGCGGGCAGAAACGCGGCACCCGCGTCCATTGTCACCTGCATGGCACCCAGTTGGACTTCGGCCAACACTTGATCCAGATCGTCAACACAATAGATCATGATCCCGTCACTGCCAGCGAGCGTCGCACCGGAGTCAGTGGAAGGATCAAGTCCGTTTCTGGCAGCCGCGTCAAATCGCAATCGCAGCGACGTGACCCCGCCCTGCAGGTCACGGAGAATGGATCGATTGGTTGCGGCCGGATCAGGGTGACTGAATTCCTGCCTTAAATCCCAGCCACATTGAGCTTGGCCAAGCAGATGCGATCCGCGAACGAAGGGAGTGAAGCCGGGGACACCAAGGGGGTCTTCGAGCTGGCCTTCGTCACGAGAAGTGTAAACCGGCTGGACGTCGACACCGTCGTAGGTGCGCGAAACCAGCTTGCGATCAAAGGGAGCCCCGCCTAGTGCCTGATCGACTACCGACCGCTACTGGTCGTAATCGACCGCCGGAAAATCATCCTGGACGCTGAACGTCTCGGGGAGCGTCTTGGTCATGCCACTTCTCTTTGTGCTTGGTCATCCAGTCCCGTTCCAATTTCCCCCAATTCACATTCCCCAAGTCACTTTCGTTCTCGGGCGGCATCCCCACCAGGGCCGATCGGAACACGCGCGAATCAGCGTGGACCTGAATCATCGTGGACCTGAATCATCGTGGACCGGGATCATCGTGGACCGGGATCATCGTGGACCGGGATCATCGTGGACCGGGATCATCGTGGAC
>JARFQX010000637.1 GCA_029287555.1 Rubripirellula sp.
CCCCCCCCCCCCCCCCCCCCCCTCTCCCACCCCCCCCCCCCCCCCCCCCCCCCCCCGCGACTCGATTCGTCGGCAGCGTCAGATGTGTATAAGAGACAGACTATACGCCGGGAATCGAAACGCTCGTCGTCGAGAGCATGAAGAACATGCGCTCGGCCGCCGCGACCGCGGGGATCTGAAATACGCAACCGGTCAGCGTGCGTGAATTTGCAACAATGCGGGCGCAGCGGTGCTCGTGCTCGACAATCAATGGCAAGAACCGCGTTGGGTGATCCGAGCACGAGCACCGTCGCAAGCGACTGAGCACGAGCACGGTGTACCAATTCCGCAAACCCCGACCTTAACGCCGATCTTCGGCGCCGGGGACGGTCAGCACGGGGCAGGGGGCGTGGTGGAGCACCCGTTCGCTGGTACTGCCGCGAATCACGTCTAGGAATCCCTGGTGCCCGGCGGTTGCCATCAGGATCAGGTCCGCGTCGATGGTCTTGGCCGTCTCGATAATTGCATCGACGGGGTTTTGATTCGAAACGACCGTTTGGCATTTCCAGCGGAGCGGATCAGGCATGTGAATTTTCGGAAGGTCCCGGCCAGCGTGCAACAGGGTCAGTTCGGAGTCGACGTCGCCAAGTCCTTCCAGCACTTCCAGCGCATCCGGCAGGGCATAGCGTGGGCTGGGGTCGTGGTCGATCGGCATCAGCAGCTTTTTCATCTTGAGGCTGCCATCTTCGGACGAGACGAATCCACGGCTGCCGTGCGGCACAAACAACGTCGGCAGCATCGCGCGTCGCGCCAGTGGTTCCGCCGTGCTGCGATGCAACCATCCGGGCAGCCCGTGCCGCCCGTGGGTTCCCAGCACCATCAGGTCGAACGGATGGTGATCGAGGAAATTGAGGATGGCTGGGATGACTGGCCCCGAGGTGTCGATCTTCTCAACCGCGACGTGCAGATCTTCGAAAACGGCGCTTCGGGCGGCATCGGGGGCAAGCAGCCCCCAGCGAATGAGAGTGGCGCGGACTGCCGGAAATTCCTCCCAGTGCTCGCCTTCGGCGTCGTCTTGGTCGACATGCAGGATTGACAGGCTCGCCCTGTACTCCACCGCGATCTTTAACGCGTGGCAGAAAGCCTGCATGCTGGCGTCAGAGAAATCGGTTGGATGGAGAATCGAGAAGGCGACCGGTGAGGATGAGTCGGACGGCATGGCAAATCGAACGAATCTACGTGGTGGTTGGAAATGAAAAAACGCCCGGTTGGCGAGCAGGCGGCCATTGCCGTCCAACGGGGGCGGGAACATCACCCAAGTCGTGTATCTCTCGCCCGTCGGTCTCATCGTCAAACGGTCGCGTGAAGCGGGCATCGACAATGAAGATTTTCCAGCGGGCTAGCGACTCCGGCCATCGTGCTTTCCCAGGATAGTCAATCCTTTCGCCCTTGCCTGCAACGCTGGCAATTCAACCGA
Organism: Rubripirellula sp.; assembly: GCA_029287555.1. Lineage (GTDB taxonomy): Bacteria > Planctomycetota > Planctomycetia > Pirellulales > Pirellulaceae > Rubripirellula. Next base: position 1,457 of record JARFQX010000637.1, read on the forward strand.
CGCTCGGTTGCCCCGAGCGGCGAATCGAAATTGGCTGCCCTTTTGTGCGGTCCAAAGGGCTATATTGGCGGTTTTATAAGATGAAGTGTTAAATGGAATCACAGCCTTCGGGGTGCCTATGTCTGTCGAAGCAATGTCGGTCGAACAAGAAGCTCAAGTCGTCGAGCAGATTCGCACGGGTCGGGAAAAGATTTATGGCGAGCTCTCGAAGGTAATTGTTGGTCAAGAGGATGTGATTGAGCAGTTATTGATTTGCCTCTTTGCCGGCGGCCATTGCTTGATCACTGGAGCGCCCGGGTTGGCCAAGACGTTGCTGGTGCGAAGTGTCTCCCAGATCTTTCACCTCAAGTTCCAGCGAATCCAGTTCACGCCAGACTTGATGCCTGCTGATATCACCGGCACTGAGATCCTGGAACAGGATGCGGACGGTCATCGGAAGTTGCAGTTTGTCCACGGGCCTATCTTTGCCAACGTGATTCTCGCCGATGAGATCAACCGAACGCCTCCGAAGACGCAGGCGGCCCTGCTCGAGGCGATGCAGGAACATCAAGTCACCGCGGCCGGCCAGCGTTACCAGTTGGACGAGCCGTTCTTTGTGCTCGCCACACAAAACCCGATCGAGATGGAAGGCACCTATCCGCTCCCCGAAGCCCAACTCGACCGGTTCCTGTTTAACGTCTTGATCGACTACTTGCCGCCCAAGGAAGAGTTGTCGGTCGTGTTGCAAACCACGTCGAAACGCGCCGAACCGATCGAACCGTTGTTCACCGGCGAAGACGTGATGCGATTCCATGAAGCGGTTCGCAAGGTTCCCATCGCCGAGGAAGTTGGCGCGTACGCGGTGGAGCTGGTGGCAGCCACGCGTCCGGGTCGCGAGCGCGTGCCGGATTTTGTTAACGAATGGGTCAGTTGGGGTGCAGGTCTGCGTGCGGCGCAGACGCTGGTCCTGGGCGGCAAGGCGCGGGCATTGCTTAACGGCCGCGCTCATGTCAGTCAGGACGACATTCGCGCGTTGGCTCACCCCACCCTTCGACACCGAGTACTGCTGAGCTACAAGGCGGAAGCGGAAGGCGTGACGATCGAGGATGTCATCGACCGACTGCTAGCAACGGTTCCGTCCTCCGCATGATCAGCCGCGCCCTGCGATCTCTGGTCGTTCGCCGGATTGAATCATTGCGTTGAATTCTTGTAGAGCTCGAAACCTTTCATCAACGAACCGATCACGAATGGCAAATCCCGTAAGTTCCACTGATTCCCCTGCTCGCCCGGGGGACAGTGCGTCGGTCGACCCGCTTGCGGTGATGCGGATCAAGAACCTGCAACTGCGCGCCAAGGCGGTCGTTGAAGGTTTTTACAACGGTTTGCATCGCAGTCCATTCCACGGTTTCTCGGTGGAATTTAGTGAGTACCGCCCCTACACCGTCGGCGACGACCTTCGTGGGCTCGATTGGAAACTCTTTGCACGGTCCGATCGCTATTACATCAAGAAGTTTGAAGACGAGACCAATCGCCGCTGCTATCTCGTCCTCGACCAGAGCAAGTCAATGGGATTCGGCTCGCTCGATTACTCGAAGTTCGAGTACGCCCGTACCCTGGTTGCCACGATGGCATTCTACTTGACGCTGCAGCGAGACAGCGTGGGGTTGATGACGTTCGACGAGCGGGTCGGTGAATTCATCGGTGCCCATCGCCGTCACGGCCACTTGAGGCAGATGATGGTTGCCTTGGAGCGACCCGTCGCCGGCAAGGGAACAGACTTGGATCAACCGCTGCGTGAGATCGCCGCGCTGGTGCGCCGCCGTGGACTGGTGGTGTTGGTTTCCGATTTATTGGCGTCAATCGAAACACTGCAAACCAACCTTGCTTACCTGCGATCACGAGGTCATCAGGTGATG
>JARFQX010000892.1 GCA_029287555.1 Rubripirellula sp.
GGACGCTCTTTCCGGCTTCGAGAAGATGGCTCCAGCGATAACGGGCGCGCGGCCCGAGCTCGTGCTTGGCGGCAACGAAGGAGCCAACGTCGATCGCCCTCGCTTGGTGGATCAGATCCGTCTCGCGCGACTCTTGTTAACCGTCGCTTTTGTATTGATCGCTGCCCTTGCAGCATCACTCTACAGGCAGCAGTCGAGCGATCCGCCGATCGCCAAAATCACAGGGTTGAGCGGTTCCTTGCTTTGGACCGGTGACGGCGGGCTGGTCAGGGTTGACCTGCGCGAGGGCACGGAATTGACAGGAGGCACATTGGAAGGGACCACCCCTAATTCTTGGGTGGAACTGGAATTTCAAGATCGAACCACGGTCACGATCTCCGGAAACTCACGGTTGACCTTTGCCGAGCAAACGCAGAAAGAACTCTACCTTGCGGGAGGCAAGGCTTCGGCGAGTGTAAAACCGCAGCCTGCTGGCAAGCCGATGTTGATTCAGACGCGAGCCGCGAATCTCGAAGTTCTTGGCACGCAACTGAACATCGAATCAGATCTCACCTCGACCACCCTGAACGTGAGCGAAGGCAAGGTGAGGATGACGCGATTGATCGACGGTAGCAGCGTGGATGTGCCTGCCCGACATCGCGTGACGGCGTCGGCCGACGCACCGTTTATCCCCGAACGGGTCCCGGTTGCGGTGGACCGGTGGACGAGTTCGTTGACGCGAGGACCTCAAGGGACTCTCGGCACTTGGAATCCGGGCTCGGCGCACCAGGAGGCAAGCCTCCGAGCCGTTCCTTTCGTTGCTACGACAGCGGATGAAACGACTTTCACTATCTATTCCGTCGGACTCGGAGTCTCGCAGGGCGACAGCGCGCCGGTCATCATCCGTTCGGACAGCCTCGTTCGAATCCGCGGGCGGCTCGACTTACGCTGCGACGTCTTTTTCGGTGTCACGGTCAATCATCTCGACGGTGAGTTTGCCGGTAAGTTCCAGGCGATTGAATCGATGGAAAGCTTGGGGGCCGACAATCGTTTCGACGTCGTCTTGCCTTTGAGTGAGTTTCGTTTGGACCCATCTCTAGCTGCAAAGAGCGATGACTTGCCAGCCGATCCGCTCGGCTCCGTGGTGGAAGCCTTTTGGTGTCACACGTTGAACGAGCCGGCCGGTTTGGAAATCTATGACGTGACGATACATGCCAAAGATGCCGAGGATGATCCCGGCAAGTCGATCCGATGACAATCGCCCTCATTTCCCCTCCCCCAATCCCCCCCAAGTCTCTCTGCCCCGCCTGAAATCACATGCTCAAGACGCCTGCCAAACCTGCGAAGCGGGATCCTCAACGACAAAGATATGCCCAATCCCTTCCGAATGGCGGCGAGCTGGCATCCGAGACGGGCCGTTTCAAGATCTGGCTCAAAGCGTGCGCCGTTTTGCTACTGCTCGTTTCCGTCGTGGCGGCCATCGGGGCGGTGGTCGGCCGAGCGGCGCCGGAATCCGAAGGCGTGGCGAACTTGACCCATACGGTCGCCCGCGGCGATTTGCTCGTTACGGTCACCGAGCAAGGGACGCTGGAAAGTTCCAACAATGTCGAAGTTCGGTCGAAGGTTTGGGGCTGGAAGACGGTCAACTGGGTGATCGAAAGCGGGTCGGATGTCAAAGAAGGCGAGGTTCTCGTTCGTCTCGACGCCTCCGAGATGGAAAAGAAGGTCGACGAAGCCAAGATCAATCTCGAAAACTCTCGCGCTGATATGATCACTGCGGAAAGCAACGCCGCGGTTGCTGAAAAGAGTATCGTTGAATATGAACAGGCAACTTTCATCGAGGAAGAAGGCAACATTAAGCAGGAGATTTTTGACGCCGAACAGGCCGTCTCCCAGGCGGAGTTAACCTACAGGTCGACGCTTCGCATGGTTGCCAAAGGACTCTTCAAACCATTGCAGCTGCGTGGCGAGAAATTCAAACTCGACTCCGCGCGACAGAAGCTGGAACTCAAGAAGACCCGGCTCAAGGCGCTGCAACAATTCAAGAAGGAGAAAGAGCTGGAGCGACTGCGCAGCGATCTGCGCGCGGCCAAGGCGAGACTGGAAGCGGCACGAGCTCGAGTCGCGCTGAATCAGACCCAACTGAATCAGGTTGAGGAACAGTTGCGATTCCACACCATCTCCGCTCCGCAAGACGGGATGGTCATCCATCCGAAGGCTGCCGAGTGGCGGGATGCACCCGACGTCGAAGAGGGCGCGAACGTCCACACCAACCAGGTCCTCTTGATCATGCCAGACCTGACCCAGTTGCAGGTGAAGGTGGGCATTCACGAATCCATGATTGACCGCGTCGAGCCCGGGCTAGTCGCCAACATCACGATCGGGGAAACAAGAATCGTAGGCGAGGTTTCGGAGGTCGCAAAGGTGACAAAACCGGCTACCTGGTACACCGGAAATGTCGTCAAGTTTGACACCGTCGTTTCCCTCCAGGGGCAGCAGGGATTGAAGCCGGGGCTCAGTGCGGAAGTCGAGCTCATCATCGCGGACCACCGTGACGTGTTGACCATTCCCGTCGCAGCGGTCGTCGAGTCGGGAGAGGAGCAGTTTTGCTGGGTCAAGCGAGAAGGTGAGGTGCGTCGCCGAGACCTTAAACTTGGCGACAGCAATGATCTATTTGTAATCGTTGAATCGGGACTGAGAGAAGGCGATCAGGTTGTGCTCAACCCGATGGCCTATCTTGACGAAGCCCAGGAGATGGCCATGAAGCCACTTGATCGGACTACCCAGAACGTTAAGCAGACCGCCGACCCCACCGACGCCACGGAAGAGATCGTCGTGGAATCGCCCGAACAGGGTTGAGTCGGGCCGTGGCTCGGGCCGGACAGGTGCTCAAGTATCAGACATTATCGCTCGACGAAGCGTGAACCGACGTGAACAACAAGTTCTTCAGAACGTTACACAACGGCTTCAATAGCCTGATGCTGCAACGCATGCGCGCCGGCTTGGCTGGGTTGGGAATCTTCATCGGCACCACGACGGTCATCTGGTTGGTGGCGATGGGCGAAGGTGTGAGCTACCGGGCACAGCAGCAGATTCTCGAACTGGGGGCGAAGAATATCATTGTTCGCACCGTCGAACCTATTGCCGATTCAGACGTGTCGGCAGCCAATCGTCGGGTCAAGCGTTACGGGTTGTTTCGCGATGATCATGAGAGGATTGTCACCAATATCCCGACGGTGAAGAGCGCCATCCCGATGCGCGAAGTTCGGTTTGAGCTGCGAGTCGACGACCGTTCGGTTGATGCCAAGCTGGTTGGCTGCGTTGAAGATTATCTATCCTTGAATCGGCTTGAAATCGCCCGAGGTCGTTGGCTTACTCAAAGCGATCGTGGCACAAAAGTCGTTGTGCTGGCCCATGAGACAGCCAAGCGTTTGTTTCCCTTTGAGGATCCGATCGGGAAGACGATCTGGGTGGGCAGCGAATTCTATTCTGTGGTGGGGCAGACAAAGCAGCGAACCGCAGCGGCAGCAATTGGCGGAAGTCTGGACGCTCGGGACTACAACCTGGATGCGTACATTCCCCTGCAGACCCTTCGGCGTCGGGTTGGGGACCTCATCTTGCGGCGGACCGCCAGTGGCCAATTCGAGGGCGAGATGGTTGAACTGAGCCAGATTACCGTGAGCGTCAATTCGATCGAGGAAGTGGACGAAACGGCTCAAATCATCGAAACGCTGCTGAAGAAGTTCCACCTCAAGCAGGATTACGCGGTCGTGGTACCCAAGGAACTGCTCCGTCAAGCGGAAAGGACGCGCACAATGTTCAATGTGTTGCTGGTGGTGATCGCGGGTATCTCCCTCTTGGTCGGGGGGATCGGCATCATGAACATCATGCTCGCCACCGTTACCGAGCGCACTCGCGAGATTGGAATCCGCCGCGCCATCGGCGCCAAACGACGTGACATCGTTCAGCAGTTCTTGGCCGAGACGCTTGTTCTGACCGGCATTGGGGGAATGCTCGGGGTCGGCTTTGGCTTGATGTGCGGGCCGCTGTTTCGCCTGGTAAGAGCGACGGTTACCATCATGTCGCCCGATCTGCTGCCGCCCATCGTCTACGATTTGGAGCCTCGCATTGCTCCCTGGTCGATCGCACTGTCGGTGTTCATCTCGCTCGGTGTCGGGTTGATCTTTGGCGTCTATCCTGCGAGGAAAGCGGCCATGATGAATCCGATCGAGGCACTTCGCCACGAATGATTTTTCGTCAGTTGGCCGCGAGAGCAAGCCTCTTTCTCGCCACTCGCCACTCGCCACTCGCCACTCGCCACTCGCCACTCGCCACTCGCCACTCGCCACTCGCTTCTCGCCACTCGCTTCTCGCTTCTCGCTTCTCGCTTCTCGCCACTCGCTTCTCGCTTCTAGCTTCTCGCCTCTCTTCTCCCCCTACGCCCAGTCTCTTGCAGGACGCGAGCGCAACAGGTTGGCGTCGGGATCGTCAACGAACATCTCGGATTGGGGATCCATCCTCACTTTGCGACCGAGGATCCAGGCGGCTGCGGCGGCATGACAAGCAATGTGGGAGCGACGCATCACATCGGGATTGGCGGCCGTCGCGGACCGTGACCGCATGCAATCGAAGAAGTTTCGCGAGTGGGCCGATACATCGAGTCCCCGAACTCGCTTGCTCGCATCGGGCAGCTCTTTCTGCAAGGATTTGCTGCTGACGACAATTTCGCCTTCGTCACCCGTTTCCACCCAACCTTCATCGCCGATGAACCGAACGGGACAGGTTCCCAGTCGAGTGATGTAGTGGGGCGAACGATCACCGAACGGCTCGGGCAGGAAGTCGATGATTAGTTTCACGCCGTTAGCATATTGGCAGACAATGTTCTTCTCGGTTGGCTCGTACTCAATCGGCATGGTGTCGTCGGCCTGATTGGCCCACTGACACAGATCCACGGTGTGGGCTCCCCAATCCAGCAGTCGAGCGCCGGAATCAAAATCCCACTGGCCCCGCCATCGCCCATCGACGTACTTCTGGTTGAACGGACGCCAGGGGGCCGGACCGAGCCACAGGTTCCAATCCACCACGTCGCGCGACGGCATCGGTTCGGCGGGCAACCAGGTGTTATCGAGAACCGGAACGTACACCGAAGCGTGCATCGTGTGGAGCTTTCCAAGTTTGCCTGAGTGCACCAGTTCGACTGCTTTGAGAAAGTTCGGAACACTGCGGCGCTGGGTTCCTGCTTGAAACACGCGTTGTTCTTGGTGCATCGTGTCAGCGAGCTGTTGGCACAGTTCGATCGTGATTCCGCAGGGCTTTTCGCTGTAGACATCCTTGCCCGCCTGGGCCGCCAAAATCGAAGCGTCAGCGTGCCAGCGATCACCGGTTGCCACCAACACCGCATCGATATCGCTACGCTGCAACATCTCGCGAAAGTCACGGTATAGCTCGCAATCGTTGTTTCCGTAGTACTTGTCAACCAAGGCCTTGCCCGCCTCACGACGGCTTGCCTGAACATCGGAAATCGCCAAGCAGCGAACGTCCGAAAAGTCCAACATCGCCTTTAGGTCGTAGGTACACCTTGGGCCGATCCCGATGATCCCCAAACCGATGCGATCGTTGGCAGAAACCGGATCCGCCCCGCGCGATGACTTCGTTGAGGTCATCGAACCGACCGTTGCAATTGCCATGGCGGTACTGGCCGACGACAGGAACTGGCGACGTGTCGAGGTGTTTGTGGATTCCATGATTTCTCGCGTGGGCTCGGGTTTCACTGGAGGGGACGGACCGTGTGTTCCGTTGGGGAAAAGGGTCGGCAAATCGGGTCTCCCCGGTTCCAGAAGACATTCTACGTGAATCGTCGGCGTTCAGCATTTCCCCAGGGCGTTCAAAACAGAGTCGTTCATTCCAGGGGCGTTCAATCCGGCTTTCCCTCCCGATTGACCATCACACGGCCGGGCGGGTCCGCAGCGGTTATCATGGGAGAGTTGGACTGAAGTCACTCGGTACGCGATACGGATCCCAGGCCCACCCAATGCCAAGGCAATCAAAAGCAGCGCCGAGGCAATCAAAAAAAGCGCCAAAGCAATCAAAAGAAGCGCCGAGGCATCGAAACGCGGCGCCGCGGCAACCCGAAGCAGCGGTCATCCCCAAGCCTGACTGCGAGCAACCGTTGCGGGCCGTTTGTTCCTCGGTACCCGTTGGCATCTTCTTGGCCGACCAGCGCGGTCGCTGGATCTACGTCAACGAAATCGCAGCAGAGTTGCTTGGCGAGCCAGCCCCTCCGGAGCCCTCAAGCCAGGAGCCCTCAAGCCAGGAGCCCTCGAGCCAGTCGTCGTCGACCCATGTTGGCCGGTGTTCGGGCGAGGCCCCGATCGTCGACTGGCTCTCCAAATTACATGCTTCCGACCGCGACCGTGTGGCGTCTCGGTGGCAGGACTTTGTGCGGGAGGAACATCGTTTCTCGGATCAATTTCGTCTGCAGCATGCCGACGGTTCGATCGTGTGGGTAGAAGTCAAGGCGACGAAACGGGATGGCTCGGGGGACGATCCGAGCGGAGTGATTGGAACGGTTGTCGACACCTCGTCCCACAAGCAGACCGAGCATTTTCTCGAACTCGAAAACGATTTGCTCGAAGCCGTCGCGACCGGCATTCCACTTGAGGAGGCACTCCTACGACTGGTGAGATTCATCGAGAGTCAGGCGAGCGACATGCTTGCATCGGTCTTGCTGGTCGATCCTGAAGGGAAGCATCTTCGGCTGGGGGCGTCCCCGTCGCTTGATGATGCTTACAACGACATGGTCGACGGCATCCAAATTGGTGAGGGGGTGGGTTCTTGTGGAACCGCTGCGTTTCGCGGTGAGCCCGTGTTCGTCAACGACATCGAATCGGACCCGCTTTGGGCCGGAGTCAGGGGTCTAGCCCGTCGTTTCGGCTTGCGTGCCTGTTGGTCGACCCCGCTGACGGATCGTACCGGTAAGGTGCTCGGAACGTTCGCGGTGTATCGCAAAGTGCCAGGCCCACCGACGGCGCGTCACATGCGAATCATCGATGTCGCGACCCATCTCGCCTCGATCCTGCTGGCGCGTCACCGCGATGACCGGAAATTGATGCGAAGCGAACAACGTTTTCGCCACATCTTTGAGCGCGCCGCGGTGGGCGTCGCCCAGATTGAATCACGCTCGGGGCAGATCCTTCGTGCGAACAGGCGATACTGCGAAATCCTGGGAACGCCCGAAGAGGAGTTGCGAGGGAAGACCTGGATGGAACTTACCCATCCGTCAGATCTTGCCGCCGACGAGTGGCAGATGGCTCGTTTATTGAGTGGCGAGATTCGGGAATTCGCGCTCGAGAAACGACTGCAGCGTCGCGATGGTTCGTTCGTTTGGGTAAACCTCAATGTTTCCGCCATGTGGCCCGAAGACGGAGAGCCGAGCACTCACAGTGCGGTGCTTGAAGACATCACCGAGCGGAAGCAGGCCGAAGAGGCCTTGCGACTGAGCGAGCAACGTTTTCGAAACCTTGTGCAGACGGCGCCCTTCGGCGTGCTGCGAATCGATTTGGATGGACGTATCACGTTCGGTAATTCCGCCGTCAGCACCATCTACGGTTGTGCCCCGAACGATCTGATCGGAGAAAAGATCTGGGATCTCGGTTTTGAAGCCGTCGATCGCCAGTGCATGATCGAGCAAATGCCGATCAGCGGCATCGGGGCGAGCCAGGCTCGAGATCGTCGGGCGGGGCAGGGATTTCTCACGAAGCATCGGACCCGAGACGGACGAACGATCGAGGTCTATATCGACTGGAGTCACGAACGAGATCGTGATGGAAAAATCATCGGAAGAATCGTCGTCATTTCGGATGTCACCAAGCGGCGAGAGTTTGAGCGACAGCTCGAGTTTCAAGCGGATGTCTTGAACCGAGTCAGCGACGCGGTGATCGTGACCGACCAACGCCACGCGGTCACTTACGCCAATGAGGCAGCCCAGCGGATGTTTGAGATCTCCGATCAGCACCGCGCCGGCGTCACGGTCCTGCCAATTCATCAGCGGCTACTCCTTTCCGGGCCGCTGCACCGCGGCGTGATCGAGGCGCTGCAGACGTCGGGTCAGTGGCAAGGAGAGATGGAACTGGACATCGAGGGCGGCGAGGCGACCGCCGAGGTAAAACTCAAGCGGTTTCGATCGCCCGACAGTAACGACCGCTACCTGCTGTTGCTGCTGCGGGATATCTCGATGCGGAAGCTCGCCGAATTAGAACGACGCCAGCACCGAGATACGCTGGCTCACGTGACCCGTCTGAGCACGATGGGCGAGTTGGTGGCGGGGCTTGCTCATGAAGTCAAACAACCACTCTACGCCATCACGAACTATGCCACCGCCGCCTCGATCTCCCTGCAGAATGTCGAGCCCGGTGGACGGATCGAAGAAGCATGGCTAGACGACCTGCAGGAGTTTAACGACGGGGTCCGCCGCGCTTCGCAACGCGCGGGCGAAATCATTCAACGACTGCGTGAATTCGCCCGCAAGAGCGATCAGTCCCGCGAAACCCTTAACCTCAACGAAGTGATTCACGATTCCATTGATCTGGTGGCCTTTGAGGCGCGTCAATGCGATGCAGTCGTTACGCTGCAGTTGCAGGAACCGCTGCCAAGGGTCTTGGCGGATCGCGTTCAATGTGAACAAGTAATCGTAAATTTGTTGCACAACGCCTACGAGGCACTCGAAAGAATCGATGCGCCGCGGCGCGTGATCGTGCGTTCACGAAGCCGAGGCGAGACCGTCGAGATCGAGGTCGAGGACCACGGACCGGGCGTTGAACCAGAGCAGCAGGCCAAGATCTTCGAGGCTTTTTGCACCAACAAACCCGCAGGCATGGGAATGGGTCTGGCAATCAGCCGAACGATTGTCGAGGATCACGGTGGTCGGCTCTCGGTCGAATCAAATGCGCGCGGCGGAGCCACCTTCATCGTTTCACTACCGGTCGCGGCGTGAGACAGGAAGGGCGAGGGGCGGAGGGTGTCTGGAGTCCGTAGCGGGAAAATGCTGGCGTGTAGGCCGGTATCCAGGAGCGCAGCGACGCCGATCCGGCAAAGGCTCTTGCTCGGCGTCGAATTGTTGTTCGCCGCCGGATCGGCGCTTCGCTTGATTCGGCCTACTTTGAATTCCCGGACATCCTCCAGTAGCGAGTAGCGAGATTCTTATGCGATCCAATAGCATGCGGTATGGCTTGACGGCTTTGGTTTTCTTGACGGCCTTGAGTAGTTGGTGCCAAGGCCAATGGACGCGCACCGTCGAACAGATTCCCGACTATCAGTCACTGCCTGACAGCACCGCTGCACTGCAGGAAGCCATTGAACAATCGGGAGGCCAGCTTCGTCTCGACCGAAAACGTTACCGAATCACGAAGCCTTTGCGACTCAATTTGGTCCGTCACGGGGCGGCTAGAATCGACGCGGTCACCGGCTCGACTTTAATCATGGATGGTCCTGGCCCCGCTTTGCTGATCGTGGGGAATCACCGGGGTACCGCGTCGCCCAAGTCGTTCGTGCCGGCAACTTGGAATCAACGCATGCCACTGATTGAAGGGCTTGAGATTATTGGCGCCCATCCTGAAGCCGATGGCATCGAAATGCGGTGGACGGTCGGCGCGATCTTGCAGCAGGTTTCTGTGCGATGGTGTCGCGATGGTATTCGATTGGCCGAACGAAACCGGAACGTCATCGTTTCAAATTGCCATCTCTACCAGAATTCGGGGGTGGGCCTGTACTTGGACGATGTCAATCTTCATCAAATCAACGTCGCGGCTTGCCACATCTCCTACAACGCCGGGGGAGGCGTGGTGGTCCGCGACGGCAACGTTCGTAACCTCCAGGTCACTGGCTGTGACATCGAGGGGAACATGCCAGACGACGAAACACCGACCCGCGCGGCCAACGTCTGGATCGATCTCAGTGGCTCCGCAGACGATGCCAGTCGCTCGATCGCCGAAATCTCGATTACCGGGTGCACCATCCAGCACTCGGCGAACTACTCGGGCGATGAATCCAAAACGGTCGCCCCCGGCGGCGCCAACATTCGACTCGCAGGCAAAGCCATCTACCCCATCGATTCGGTGACCATCTCGGGCAACGTGCTCAGCGACACCACCCACAACATTCACATCGATCATGCCCAGGACGTCACCATTGGCGGCAACACCTTCTTTGCTCCCAAGCCTGCGAACTTGTGGGTGCAAAACAGCCGGCGGGTGGTCGTGCACGGCAATACGTTCAACCCCAGGCAGTTTGTCCGGCCAGGCACGATTCGCTTTGAGCAATGCAGCGACTGCGTCCTCGCGGCCTCAACGCTGCACCGCTTCGCCACTGACCAGGGCGCGATCGTGCTGGACGGTTGCAACGGATTCAACCTGACCGGATTGAGTCTCTCGGAGTGCGGGTCGGGGATCGTCTTGCGTGACAGTTCCGAGATTCTGATCAGCGGATGTCAGGTGCGAGATACCCAGGGAGGCCCAGACCTGGTCGTCGAAGCCTCGTGCGAAAAGATCACTCTAGAAGGCAATGCCTTCAGCGGGGAAATAAGGCAGTAGGGCAGTAAGTGAGTAAGTGAGTAAGTGAGTCATGCGCCGTAAACTGCCCCACTGCC
>JARFQX010000901.1 GCA_029287555.1 Rubripirellula sp.
TCTCCGTCATCCATTGCGTTGCCAGATTCGGGCCATTTGCCCGCCGACCGGTACTTTAGAAGGCTCCAACGCGAGCATGGTGCGGAATCGATCTTGGAAGCATCCATGACACAGGCTCAAGCCACCTGGCAGCCCCGTTCATTCAATGGCGTCACCACCACTGGAAAGCTTGTGACGATCAACGCCCACGAACAATCAGAATTTGAGAGGATTGCTCGAGACCAGAATCTGAGGCTGCTGCCCAACCATTTTTCGGAAACGGCTTTCTGGGATCCCGTGATCGTCACCGACGAAGGCGGCAAGGCGGTGATCCAGCTCACAATGCCCCAGCGTTCCACCGCATGGAAGATTCGCGCGAAGGGAATCAATCGCAAAACGCTTGCGGGGGAAGCCACTGCTGAAACCATTACAAAGAAGGATCTCTTTGCCGAGCTCAAGTTGCCGCTCGCCTTCACGGTCGGTGATCAGTCGATCATTCCTGTTGAAATCCATCATGATCACCCGGATACGAGCCGCGTAACCGTTCAACTCAAGACGACGATCGGTGAGAAGACGTTCCAAGAAAAGCGGGAACTTCAATTGCAAGGACCCGGGATCACGAAGACAGCGTTTAAGATCGATGTCGAATCGGGCCAACAAGCTGAGTTGGAATTGGAACTATCCGCGGGCGACGTGTTACTCGATCGAATGAGCCAGTCAGTGATGATTCGCCCGTATGGATTCCCGGTCTTTCAAACGGCGGGTGGCACGGCTTCCCAGAGCACGTTGGCGTTGATTGACTTCGATTCGTCGGTCGAGCCGGAGCAGGTCACGATGCAAATTTCGATCGGACCGAACCTCAACCGCCTGCTCTTGGAAAGTGTCCTGACGCACAGCACGGATTGGATCCATCAATGCCTGGGTCCAAGTTCAACACCGATTGAGCGGAGCACTTCCGACATTCTCGGTGGTGTTGCCGTTCTGCAGATGATTGGCGAGGCACGAAGCCCAAGTCAACCCGACGCCCAGGCAATCAGCGCACGCATTGTCGGTGCGATCACGCAGCTTGTCAGTTCACAGAACGAGCAAGGAGGCTGGTCCTGGAAGGGTCTGGAAGCAGCGGAGGACTCTGATCCACTTCTTTCTTCTCGTGCGATGTGGGCTTGGAGCGTCGCGCGTCAAGCGGGCTTTGCAGTACCGCAAGCGCCCTTTGATTCAGGCAAGTCCTATCTTCAGTCGGCATTCACGAGCCAAAACGATTTGGATCGCCAGTCGATTCTACTGCACGCCATGTCGGTCTGCGGTGTCGGCGATTTTGCACTCGCGAACCGGCTCTATCGAGAAAGAAATCGTCTCAGTGCGGCCGGCCTCGTGCATTTGATCTTGACGATGGATGCCCTCCGGCATCCGGAGATGGCGTCCGACCTGTTTGACTTGGTCGCGATTTCGACCAGCGACGTTTCACCGTCGCATGAACGTGCGAGCAAGCCTTCATCTCCGTGGATGCGCGACCGGACGGAATTGCGAGCGATGTACCTCTTGGCTCTGCAGAAACTTCGCCCCAAGGATCCCGCGATTTCCAAGCTTGCCGAATCCCTCCTGGCCAGTCGGCTGGGAAAGCGATGGCCGATCGAAAAAACAAACGGCCCGGCGATCGCCTCACTTGCCCAATGGTTTGGCAAGTCAAAGCTTGAGTCGGAAGAATACGAGCTTTCCGTCGTGGTCAATGAACGCGAACTCGCTGTGTTGATAATCGATCCGGCGGTCGATGGAAGTCGCACGATTGACGTGCCCTCGGCGTGGCTGCACAGCGATAAGCCGCAACGGGTCGAATTCCAACTGGCAGGACGAGCGACGTTCAGTTACTCGGTCGTGCTAACGGGATTCATGTCCGCCGAAAAGATCACGCCAACCACAAAGACTTGGACGGTCCGCCGCCGATACGAGCCGGATCACCGAATGATCGAGGGCCGCGCCGTTCCCCGAGGATTCTCGGTTGTCGAGGGCAACTATCGATCGTTTACCAACCCTTTGACTCAGTTAGCGGTCGGAGATCGGGCCAAAGTCACCGTTTCGCCACGGCGAATTCTCACGCCCGGTTCGAGGGATGAGTTGAATGAGTATTTGATTCTCACGGAGCCGATTCCCGCCGGTTGTAGCGTTGTGGAGGGATCCGTTCGAGGTTCGTTTGAACGCTTCGAAATCCAGCCCGGACAAATCTCGTTCTTGATTGGCTCGTCGCGTCACCCGAGCGATATCCGATACACGCTTGTCGGGTACGTGCCCGGTACCTATCGGACGGCCCCCTCGATGTTGCGAAACTACTTCGAGCCCGATATGTACACGGTCGCTGAACCGAAGCCGTTGGAAGTCCTGCCGCCTGGAAGTCCCACCGCCGACCAATACAGATTATCACCAGACGAACTTTACCATTTCGGCGAAAGTGCGTTTCACAACAGTCAGTTCAACTCGGCTCACGAGCACCTGTCGGAACTCTACGCCAACTGGCAGCTTCGACCGGACAAGCAAAAGAACGTCGTGCGATGGCTCTTCTCCGCGTCACTCGCCAAACAGGACCACGGCGATACCGTCCGCTACTTTGAAATCCTTAAAGAGAAATTCCCGAATGTCGAGATCAGCTTCGCCGATATCCTGCAGGTCGCCAAGTCGTATCGTGAACTTGGTGAGTACGAACGAGGTTATCTGGTCTATCGGGCGACGATTCAAGGGAGTTTTGAACTTGAGAGTCAGGTTGCCGGCTTCCTGAATGAACGCGACGAATTCGTCCGTAGTGTTCAGGCGTTGGAACGATTGCATCGTGATTATCCAGCGGAATCTTACGTTGCCACCGCGACCTACGCTCTGGCACAGGAGACTTACCGCCGCGCAGAGCGAGCCAGTGAAGATGCAAAGCTTCGCGCCGAGCGATTGACACGCGTCCACTTGACCGGCGCCGCTATCAAGATGCTCGATCACTTCCTGACTGCATGGCCAAACGATCCTGCCAACGATGAGGCGAGCTTTGCGTTGGCCACCGCGCTGATCGATCTCGAACAGTACAAAGGCGCGATCGATCGCTGCCAACGTTACGCCGAACGGTATCCTGAGAGCCGGTTACTCGACTCCTATTGGTACATGATCGGCTACAGTCATTTTGAGTTGCAGCACCCCGAGGAAGCATTGGAGATGTGTCGCAAGGTTGCCGAGGCTACATTCCGAGTGCCGGAAACCGGTGGGGCGCGCCCAGCCGACAATCGCTGGGAAGCGGTCTACATCATGGGACAGATCTACCACAGCTTGGGCCAGGCTGCTCGCGCTATCGGCGAGTACACGAAGGTCCAGGAGCGTTTCGCGGACGCAGCCGAAGCGATCGCCTACTTCAATCGAAAATCGATCGGTCTCGAGGAAGTCACAACCCTTCGCCCGGACGCACCGAAAAAGATCGAACTGAGTTTCCGAAACTTGGACGAGGTCGCCATTAAGGTCTACGGGATCGATCTGATGAAGTTTGGATTGATGCAGCAGAATCTCGATCGCATCACGGCCATCAATCTGGCGGGAATTCGCCCGCTGCATGAAGAGACGATCCAGCTTGGCGATGGGAAAGACTATCGCGATCGTACGCGGCCTTTGTTCCTGCCAATCGATGAAGAGGGGGCTTACTTGATCGTCGCTCGGGCGGCAAACCTCTATGCCTCCGGTTTGGTCTTGGTCAGCCCCCTCTCGTTGGAAGTCCAGGAAGACGCAGAGTCCGGACGGGTGCGGGTCACGGTCGAAGACATCATGAACGACAATTACGTCAGTGATGCGCATGTCAAAGTGATCGGATCGGCCAACCATGAGTTTGTCTCTGGCGAGACGGATCTGCGAGGTCTGTTCATCGCCGACGACATACGAGGAACAGGTACCGTGATCGCTGCTTTAGGGAAACGCCAATACGCTTTCTTTCGTGGAGACACGTCGTTGCAAGTCGTTAGCGGGACGGCGTCGGGAGACCCGTTTGGAAGTGACGAGACTGCCCCTCCCACGGAACCAGCAGGCGGAGAACTGGGACAGCAAGCGGCAGGCGGAAACCAGGCCCAACAAGGAAAACAATCGCTCCGCGATAACCTTTTCCGCCAGAACAGTCTCTTCCAGGAAGTTCAGAAGGGCAATTACAACGAACTGCTGAACAATGAGCGAAGCGGCATCAAGTCAAAGGAGGCATTCTAACCTTGATGCAGACAATCGTACGGGATCAGCCATCCGTTGCGGAACGCCCGACCGTTGCTCCCAACGCTTGGCGAACCGGCGCGAACGATCTTCAGCTACAATCACGTGACCGTGCGGTGGACGCCGCCAATCTTCGGGGAAAGACGACCGGAAAACCAACATGCGATACCTTTCACTCCTTCTGTTCCTGCTTACCGCCAGCACCGGGTTGGCGGAACGCCCAAACATCGTTTTGGTGATGTGCGACGACCTGGGGTACGGCGACCCCAAGTGTTTTCACGACGAGTCACCCATCGAGACTCCCCATCTCGAAGCAATGGCGTCGAGCGGGCTCAGATTCACTCGCTTCTACGCCGCGGCACCCGTTTGCAGTCCGACACGTGGCAGTTGTCTGACCGGACGGCACCCCTATCGCTATGGGATCTACTTTGCCAATGTCGGACACCTGAAGAAAGAGGAATTGACGTTGCCGGAGTTGCTCAAGGAGCAGGGGTACACAACCGGCCATTTCGGTAAATGGCATCTTGGAACATTGACGACGGAAATTTCGGATTCCAACCGCGGCGGACCTAAGAACGCCGAACACTTTTCACCACCTCGTTGGCACGGGTACGACGATAGTTTTGTAACCGAAGCCAAAGTGCCCACGTACGATCCGATGGTTCGTCCAAAGATGGCGAACCGGCAAGCGTGGGACGCGCTCGACGAAGACTCAGCACGGGAAGCCTACGGCACGCGATACTGGAATCATCAAGGCAACGAAGTCACCGACAACCTGCGGGGCGACGATTCTCGGATCATCATGGACCGAGCGATCCCGTTCATCGAACGCGCGGTCGAATCCGAGCAGCCTTTTTTCGCCGCCATCTGGTTTCACGCGCCCCATTTGCCCGTTGTCGCAGGCAGAGAGCACGCGCAACGTTACTGGGAAAATGGACCTTACGCCCGCAACTACTACGGTTGCGTCACCGCTCTCGATGAGCAGGTTGGACGGTTGCGCGCGAGTTTGCGTGAGCTGGGTGTCTCGGATCAGACCGTCGTTTGGTTTTGCTCGGACAACGGGCCCGAAGGACAA
>JARFQX010000919.1 GCA_029287555.1 Rubripirellula sp.
CTGTGACGGACAAATATTAGCCACACCAGTTGGTGTACACAAGTTCATTCCTCCGTTTTCGTGGAGACTTTCTGCTTAGCTCTCGACGACTCGAACGGGAGGCTAGCGATGCGATTCGAACCAGGCCATGGTTGCCCGTCCAATGCTCTCGTGACCGCCGTCAAAGATCGTCAGGCGGACTTTGTGGCTGTGCCGTCGGAGAAAGAAGTCACGACCCAGGTCGGGATCGCGGCCCTGGTCACCCGGGCGAGGTTGGGCGAGCCGTCCGCCTTGTTGGGAAGTTCGGAGCGAGATAAACCCAGCCACGAGCTTGGACAAGCCCTTCCAGCTCGGAACGCTGCTCCATGTCGGCGCTCCAGGAATGCAGGTTGACCACCATCGGCGTGGGCCGACGCGATCGGACTCGCGGCAGGATCAAGTAAGCCTGCTGGGTTGTGCCGTCTGCTGTGCTGACGAATTGAATCCGTTGTCTCGCTACCGTCGCCGGGTCCTCACCGCGCGCCAGCAGGCCCCCCCATCCCAACAACCAGCCGCCCAGCAACCAGCCGCCCAGCAACGTGGCAAGGATCAAACTTCGGCAGTGCAGCCGATCTCGGTTGGAAAAAGCAGCCGGGGCGTCCATCCACGAAAGCATTTCAAAGGTCCTCCTCGATTCACCTTGCCCTACTATACTCGTCGCGCGGTCTCTTTCGGGATAACTTCCACCGAGTCATACTCGTCCAACAGCTTGACGTGAATGATCGACCGGGAGTGGTAGATGTGCGGCATAACGGGAGCCGTCTGGCAAGATCCGCGCGAGGCGATCTCGCCCGAAGTACTGACCAGGATGACCAAAGCGGTTGCCCATCGGGGTCCGGATGACGCACAGAGTTGGTCTTGCACCGATCACCGCGATGCCTACGGGAACCAACTCGGTGTGGCCCTCGGCTTTCGGCGCTTAAGCATCATTGACCTGGAGGGAGCCCGCCAGCCGATGGCCAATGAGGACGGCACGCTTCGGCTCGTCTTCAACGGCGAGATTTACAACTATCGATCGTTGCGTCGACGATTGGAGGGAACGGGACATCAGTTCGCCACCGAGGGGGACGGTGAATCGATCCTGCACCTGTACGAGGATCAGGGCACGGATTGTTTTGCCGAACTCAATGGCATGTTCGCAATCGGTCTTTGGGACGGCCGCCGAAATCGACTGGTGCTGGCCCGCGACCGCATCGGACAAAAGCCGCTCTACTACGCGGTCCACAACGGGCGGCTTGTTTTCGGTAGTGAACTGAAGTGCTTGGCCGAGGTTGAAGGCGTTTGCAGTGAGATCGATCCAGGAGCAATCGATGAGTTTCTGACCTACCAATACGTGCCGCACCCGGGGACGATCTGGAAGGGAGTCCACAAGCTGGCCCCCGGGCACTTTGCGGTTTTCCAAGATGGTCAAGTCTCGGTGCAGCGGTACTGGGCGTTCGATCCTTCCATCGAGATTCCGATTGGCAAACGGGAGGCCTGCGAGCGGCTTGAGGAGCTGATGACCGACTCGGTGCGATTGCGTCTGCAAAGCGATGTCCCACTGGGAACCTTCCTCTCCGGCGGTATTGACTCATCCCTGATTACCGCCATCGCCCAGGACTTGAACCCGGATCCGATTCGCACCTTCAGCATCGGATTCCCAATTTCCGACTTCGACGAGACAGCGTTCGCGGCGCAGGTTGCCGAGCACCTGGGCACCAAACACAGGCGGTTCGAAGTCATGCCAAGCGGTGTCGAGGTGATCGACGAGTTGGTATGGCACTATGACGAACCATTCGGGGACTCCTCCGCCGTGCCCACGTGGTACCTATCCAAGATGACCAGTTCCGAGGTCACCGTCGCGCTGAGCGGTGACGGGGGCGATGAGTTGTTCGCCGGATACGAACGTTACCGAGCACTGTGGTTGAGCCAGTATTTGCAGAAGCTGTTTCCGATCCACCGCTTCCCCGGGGTCGGTCGCCTGCAACGACTGCGCGATTCGGATCGCCGACGATCGTTGGTCCGACGCGGCAAGAGATTTCTCGAAGCGCTGGGCCAACCGGTGGCAAGACGATATTTGAACTGGCTGCAAATCTTCCCCGAAGATCTGCGGGCTTCGTTGTACACCGACGATTTCGTTGCCTCCCTTCCCGGCGTCGATCCCTTTGAGTTCTTGGGTGCGAACTGGCAGCGCAGTCAAGGTCGAGATTGCGTCACGCGCGCCTCGACCACCGACGTTTTGACGTATTTACCTTGCGATCTATGCACCAAAGTCGACATCGCATCGATGGCCCATGGGTTGGAAGTGCGTCAACCCATGCTGGACCATCGTCTCGTCGAATTCGCTGCCACGCTGCCGGTGTCACTCAAGTTCCGCGGCAATCGTGGCAAGCTAATCCTCCAAGATGCCTTCGGCTCGAAACTGCCCAAGGGAATCTTCACGCGTCCAAAAATGGGTTTCGGCATCCCGATCGCCGCCTGGTTCCGCAACGAACTCAAACCGCTCGTTCACGACACCCTATTGGCACCCGACGCAAGAATCGCGAACTACTTTCGAAGCGACGTCGTCGCAGAACTTTGCCGAGCTCACGAGACAAGTCAACAGAACCATGGGTACCGCCTGTGGAACCTGTTGATTCTGGAGAAATGGCTGCGTCGATGGACGTCCTGAGCCGGTCGAAGAAAACCCCCGCCCCTCGCACAGCGGCAACCAAAGTCTGACAGAACGTTGCAGGCCGTCGGGACTCTAGAGCATTTTCAAATTTCTCGTGGGCGGCAAACGATAGTCGCCGAGCGCTCCGCCGATCGTCTTGGGGTGTTAGGCTACGATCGGCGGAGGGTGCGGCGGGGTGGTGGTGCTTGGATATGGTCTAGTCGGCGGCGGGGCGGGTGGGGCGGGGGCGGGGGGGCGGGACG
>JARFQX010000864.1 GCA_029287555.1 Rubripirellula sp.
AAGCCGCGACGTGGCCGAGCGATTCCGGCCTACCGAAACGCCCAGCCATCATTGCAGCCAGGGGGCGAGTCGATTCAATTCGCTCGAGCACGATCTTCAAGGCGGAGGTAATCGGAGTGGCCAGAAACATCCCGATCACCCCCCACATCATGCCCCAAAACATCAGGGCCAAGAGAATCGTCACCGGATGCAAGTCCGAGGAGTTACCCATCAGTTTCGGTTCCACAATGTTGCCGCTGATCAGCTGAATCGTCGAAGTGACTGCGATCACGCTGATCATCCAAAGTAGCGAGCCGTTGGGATCAAGCAGGATCAGCGGTACGGGCAGCAGGCTCGCCACGATCGGACCGACATTGGGAACGAAGTTCAACAGGAATGCCATCACACCGAAGGTGAACGCCATCGGCACCCCAAACAGGCGTAGAGCCGTTCCGAAGGCCAGCCCGGTGAAGATTGAGATCACCGTCTTCAGAGACAAGTAGGACCGTACCTGATGATTAATCTCTTGAACCGTTTGGTTGCCGGCGTCAATCGATGGCGATCCAATCAGCAAGAAGAAGACAAAAATGAGCACCACGACACAGGCCGACACCATCGACAGAAATGCCTGCGACAAGACCGAGATTCCGTCACGGACCATCGTGTCCACGAATCGCGTGATCTTTTCATCCGTGGAGAATGGCTGGGCACGACTCGGTACCCGATCGGACATAAGCCGCGAAGGTAGTTTCTCTTCCACCTCTTCGACCAACTCGCGGACTCGCGCTCGATAGGCACCCGAGTTCTTCGACAAATCGACAATGGAAATCCAGATCGTCATCCCAAAGGCAACGAGCACCGCGACTCCGGCGAGAAACGCGATGCCCGCAGCCACGATCCGCGTCACCCCGAGCCGCTTTTCCAGTGCAGATAAGACGGGCGAGATCCCGCTGACCACAAAGATGGAAACGACGAAAGGAACCAAAACCGGCCGCAACCAATAGACCATGTAGGTCAACGCCACCACTGCCAGAACCAGCAACGAGATCGTCTGCAATTGCTGCTGTGCATCTTTATCAGGAAGTGGCATGCGATCGCTTTCTGGCCAGGATTACTTGGGTCACGCAGTCACCCAGGTTACCGAATCGCCCGATCCTATTCGAGCCAAGTCCTGGTTGGTTCCATCTTCGGAAACGTCGTAGCGGCTAGAAGACGGGTCAGACCTCAAGAGTGAGAAGCAACCGAAGGGACGCTCGCGGCTTTTGAGGTTTGACGCGATTTTCCAGCACGAAGGCCGTGACATCCGGGAAATAGCCTCGGGGATGACGGTTTTGCCCGCTGACTCGCGATTGTCGGGGCTGGGATCTTTAGCCAGCTCGATGCGGGGCGTATCATGGAGGGAGTCTCATCTACTCCGGCCTTGGGGGAAATCGAACTGCAATGTCTCACGCCGACGATGAAGAAACGCTCGAAGACGTGACGCCAATTCCGGCGCACGATAAGGTCGCCGTTCAATGCTTTGAAGAGGCTCATCTTGAAATCGGCGCGGTCACGCATCGTGGTGCCGTTCGAAGCCGCAATGAAGACCAGTACGCTGTGATCCGTCGCCGGCGCACCAGCGATGTGCTGGCTTGCAGTCTCGGCGAAGCGGGTTGGTCGGCCGACATGGCGGAAGCTTGGCTGTTGGTCGTTGCGGACGGATTGGGTGGACAGGTTTCCGGCCAGGTGGCGAGTGCGGCGGCGGTCCGCGCCGTCTTGAAGTTTGCCAACGACCTGAGTAGCTGGATCATGCGGCCAATCGGAGATATTCGCGAGGACATTGAAGAACGCGTCGGTCTCTACTGCGAAGCGATCAATCGTGAAATGCAGGCGCAGGTCGAAGCCGATCCAAGTCTGGCCGGCATGGCAACCACCATGACCTCGGCTTACATGTTCGGCAAACGGGCAGCGATCACCAATGTTGGTGACTCACGCTCCTACCTCATCCGCAACGAAGAACTGACGCAGATCACTCGGGACCACACGCTAGCCGAGCAGCTCAAGGATCACGGCTTGCCTTCGGAGGTGACGCACGCGTACCGAAATGTCCTGACAAGGTGTTTCGACACAACCGGCAAGCCGGCGAGTTTCGACTTGTTCCTCATCAAGCTGCAACCCGGCGATCGACTTCTACTCTGTTCCGACGGCTTGTCGGACATGGTCTCGGACGCACAACTGCTGAGGATCATTGGCATGGCCGATTCAACAGCCGACGCGTGTCGCATCATGACCCAAACCGCGCTCCGCAATGGTGGTCGCGACAACATCACCTTGTTGCTTGCACACATGCTCAACACGAATTCCGAGGCGGATCCGGCCGAAACGCTCCACGAGGGGAGCGACCTGGAATCAAACCTCTCCACTATGAGCTAGATTCCGCGAGTCGATTCACGGAGGAGTCGCTTCAACTCGATCGTGGTGTTCGGATCATCCGGCAAGGCCGTGTGGCTGCACTCGATTGTCAATTCGCTGGCCACCCCGGGGTGACGCGCACTTTCGACGGGGACCACTCCGTCACCATCGGAACCATCACGCAGCGGATGGCCGGTACCGATGATGGTGTGCAACCGCACTTCTGGATTGACTGGCAACCGATACGTGGCCATTAGAATCGGATTATCGGGTCGAAGCAGGTCAACGCTCGTGGGAAAGTGTTTCTCGAAACCTTCAAACACGTGCGGATTGTTGTGCAGAATCGTTTTGGTTCGTTCGAGTCGGTCATCTTGAGTGCGCACCAACTTCGAGCCCAACTTGCCAATCCAGCTGGTCGCTACACTCGATCCTTGATGCGGTGATCCGATGAACACGGCGCGCTTCACGAAGGGCAGCGGTTCGAAGAAAAAGATTGCTTCGAGCCTCGGGCGTGTCTCCGGATCAAGCTTGACCTCGTCGATGGGCCGATTTGCAATGCTGTTCCAAAGCTCTGAGCCGCTGTGGGTAATTAGCAGCTTTGAAACCAGCCCTCCCATACTGTGACCGACAAGTACCATTTCCGAGAGCGATCGATCGCTTCCCTGAGGATCGAGTTCGGCGACGGCGCGTCTCAGGGCCTGTCGCATCTCCGCCGCCGATAGGACGAACGGGTCTCCCGTTGAGTATTGATAGAACCAGATCTGATACCGCCGCGCGAACCAAGGGGACGACCGCAAGTCGTTAATCAGGTCGATCCAGGTGAGACGATCGGACAACAAACCATGAACGAACACGATCGGGATCTTCCCCGGCTGATACGGTTCGATCATTCGTAATCCGGAAAACTCGTCATCACGTCCCGGATGGAGAAAGCTCTTGAGGTTGTCGCGATTCAAATGGCTTTGGGCGAACCCCAGCGGAGCGGAGATATCTCGAGCCAAGTCCCAACTGCGATTTGAATCGGAGAAATGCGTCACGCGCAGCGGATCAAAGAGTTCCAACCGAGCAATCGTCGGCCGATCACCCTGATGAGCGACCTGCCGAACCTGCGTGGTCGTGTCGAGCTCGGCTGAGGCGTCAGAACCAATCGGACGCAAGATCCCCGTTGCCGCGTACGGGATCATCTTCCCCAGGTACGGATCGGCCTCGCGTCGCTGACGAATGGCGACCATTGGCACCCCCAGCCCTGGATCGGACCAGTATCGCTTGAGATGGGACCGGAGGGGCCGATCGACCGCGTGCAATTGATCGAAGTCTTCGCGCTTCCAGGGAAAGCCGTGATGCGTAATCTCGATGAATGCCGGTTGGCCATCCGCACCGGTAACCAAAATGCCGCGTTCGGGATCCAGTAATCCAAACCGATCGGCCTGCTGGCTTAACCGTTGTACGCAATGATGATAGAGTTGCCACGGCACGCCAGGTTGCGCGGGCACCAGTTCGGGCGTTGCATCCGGGCCCGTCAGACGGAACTCGCTCGCCTGGGTTTCATCGGACGAAGGGAGCAGGGGCCAACAGGCCAGGGCCACTTGGGCGTACAGGTTGACGCACGTCGCATCCCCGCGGTGACGCGCAGCCTCCGCCTGACTCAACGTCGCCAGCAGACCCTCCAAAGCGGGATCGTGCGGCTGACTCGAAAGCGTCTCGAGAAACTTGGCCTCCGCGCGGTGGCTCTTGACCTCGGCGATCGGAGCCAAAAGGGGAAACCGAGGTCCGGACCAGTCGACGCGCAGCGGAGACGATCGGCAGCCGGCGCCGACCAACACGACCACCAGCATGCACCAATGTCGGAGTTTCACGGCAGTAGCAGCATCCAAGGCCATGGCGGAAAGTTCATGCGAGCAACCAACTCGTGA